>JASLCY010000603.1 GCA_030151925.1 Oligoflexus sp. | reverse complement strand
GCCGCGACCGAAGTCATCAATATGCCGGCCGGGGTGAACAAAGGCGCTCCGGAGCTCATGAATTACTTCAAGCAGCAGGGCTACTTCATTTACTATCTTACGGCCAGACCGGAGTTCCTCATGGGAAAAACCCGGGATTGGCTGTCTAAAAATGGTTTTCCGGAGGGCGCTCTCCGCACGACGTCGACGCTCATCGGAGCGGTGGGTTCGGCCGCGACGCAATATAAATCGAATGAACTTCAGGAGCTGAAAGATAAAACCGGCCTGGTTCCGAAAATCGCTTTCGGCAACAAACCTTCGGACGTCTCGGCCTTTGGCCAGGCCGGCATCCCCGCATCCGGCAGCTACTACTTCAAGCTCGGAAGCGATCCCAAAGGCGGAACGGACTTCCCCGATTATTCCGCGCTCCTCGAGGATCTCAGGAAACCGATGAGCCATTGAAAGCCCCTTGGGCGAGCTTCAGAACCTGAGGCCGATGAACACCTTAGGACTGGTCTGCGTGTATTCGATGGCCTTGCTGTCGACGGAGAAAATATCGAGGCGCGCGCCGGCCTCGATATTCACGCTCACCAGCGCCTGCGCTCCTAAACTGAAGAGATTGGCCCTTTGCCCGCTGACGCCCGCCTGGTTCTGGAAGTTGAAATAATCGATTTCCAGGGCGAAGCTCTCGCTCGTAACCGATTCCACATGCAGGCCTATGCGGCTCTCGTCCTTCAGATCGAATAGGGGATCGTGCAGGTCGCTATAGGTGGACTGTTGATAACTCAGGCCACCCACGAGCTCCTGCGCGAACCGGTAGCGCCCATGGACGCCGTAGATTCCCGGGTGCTCGTTCTGAGGGGTGTCCTCGTCCTTGTTCTCCGTCTCGCCATAAGCGGTCGCCTCCCAGTTCCCCTCATGCGCGGTCACGCCGAAATTGAAGGAATGGTATTGGCCCTTGCTGGACTTCCCGCCCTCGGCATTGACCACCTGATGGCTGAACTCTTCCGCGAAACCGAGGCTGAGGTTCGGCAAGATGCTGTAGGTTAAGGAAGGCGTGATCGTCGTATTGTAGTGCTTCTCCGTATCTTTATAGTCGCGATTCTCAAAGAGAGTCTCGACGCCGACCAACAAGCCGCCGCCGAGATTCACAAACCCGCTGGCGCTTTCCTCGTGGCCGGCGAGGTCGACGTCGCGCGAGACCCTCTGGTCTTTGTAATGGAGGGTGCCGTTGACGAGGCTCAGAAAGCCTTCCGCCCTGATATCTTCCTTGACCTGATAGTATTGCGAGGGCGCGACGATGGAAGGGCTGACGGAAAGAAAGTTATGAAAGCCTGGGTCGATAGGCATTAACCGCTCCTTAAAATGCTTGTTGGATCATGTTGCGCCACTTAGATCTATATTCATATTGAGTTCATCGCGCAAGAGTAATGTGCAAGCGCATTTTCGCAGCATTATTCTTTCGAGGGCGCGTATGCACCTATCTGAACTCTCCATTAAGAAACCGATTTTCGCCTGGATGCTGATGACGGGCCTGATCGTTCTTGGTGGGATCTCCTTTATGCGACTCGGCGTGAGCCAGTATCCGGACGTCGATACTCCCGTCGTATCGGTAAACGTCCGTTTGGAAGGCGCCGCGCCCGAGGTCATCGAGACCGAAGTCATCGACACCCTGGAAGGCGCCCTCATGAGCATACCAGGAATCAAGACGATAACCTCGGAATCAGAGAGCAGCGAAGGCACCGTCTCGGTCGAATTCGATATCGAACGGAACATCGACCTGGCTATGCAGGACGTCCAGACCAAAGTCTCGCAAGCCATGAGCCGCTTGCCGAAAGGCATCACCCAACCGAGCATATCGAAGATCAATCCGGAAGACCAACCCATCGTCGTGCTGAATCTCGATAGCGCGAAATACGACAAACGCACTTTGATGACGTTCGTGAACGACAGGATCAAGCCGCTTTTCTCGGTCGTGAAAGGAGTCGGCGACATCACGCTCAACGGCTACGTCGATCCTAACCTTCGAATCTGGGTCAATCCGAGGAAATTGGACGCCGAGGAACTCACGGTCGACGATATCATCCGAGCGATACAGAACGAGCATGTGGAATCACCCGGCGGGCAGGTCGATATCATGGATCGCCAGCTGTTCGTCCGGACCATGGGAGAGGCGGAGACCGTCAACGCGTTCGAGAGCCTCAACATAACGCAGAGGGGAGGCGAGCCGATCTATAGGCCCCTGCCGTTGAAAACCGTAGCTCGGGTCGAAGAGGGGCTCGCGGACGTAACGCGGCTCAATCGAGTGAATGGAGCCGTCGGGGTGGGGATCAGCGTTCGCAAGCAGAGGGGAACCAACGCCGTGGATGTCGCCAAGGCGATAAAGGCCAAAGCGGAAGAAATCCAGAAGACCCTTCCCGAAGGCATGAACCTGTCGGTATCGTTCGACAGCTCACGCTTCATCGAACAGGCCGTGGATGAGCTCGATACGACCCTCCTGATGTCCGTGGCGCTCACCGCCGTCGTCTGTTGGCTGTTCCTCGGCTCTCTATCATCGACCTTCAACGTGCTGATGGCCATCCCCACATCGATAGTCGGGACTTTCATCGTCCTCCATTTCGCCGATTTCACTTTGAACACGTTCACGCTCCTCGGGCTCAGCCTGGCGATCGGCATCGTCGTCGACGATTCGATCATGGTGCTCGAGAACATCGTCAGGCACCAGGAGATGGGCAAGGATAGGATGACCGCGGCTCTCGACGGTTCCAGGGAGATTACCTTCTCGGCCGCAGCGGCATCCGCGGCTATCATCGCCATCTTTCTTCCCGTCGCCTTCATGAGCGGCGTTATCGGCCGTTTCTTCTTTCAATTCGGCGTCACGATCACGGTCGCGGTGGCCTTGTCGCTCGTCGAAGCCTTGACGTTGACGCCTATGCGATGCTCGCAGTTCCTGGATATACGCCCTCGCCGCACGTGGATAGGCCAGGGCTTTGAGCGAATCATGGACGGCGGCACCAGGTTTTACGGCCGAGCGCTCGCGGTCTGCCTGAGGTTTCGATGGCTCACGCTCTTTACGGCTTTGGCCCTAGCGGCGCTCAGCTTCCTCAGCCTCAAGTCGATCAATAAGGAATTCCTGCCTCCGGAGGACCAGAGCCGATTCAACATCAGGCTGAAGACCGAAGTCGGTTCGAGCCTATCGCATTCGGACCGCAAGTTCTCGAAGGTGGAGGAGTTCCTGAGCCATCGCCCCGAAATCGATAAGTATGTTCTTCAGGTCGGCGGCGGATCACCGGGGGATTCCAACAGCGGATCGATCCTGGTGACGATGAAGGAGCCTGGGAAGCGGGGCCTGGATGCCGAGCTCGGGAGGGAGCGGACGCAGCAGGAATTCATGGACCTTTGCCGCAAGGAATTGAAGAAGATCCCCGATTTGAAAGTCACGATGCAAGATCTTTCGACCCGGGGCTTCGGCGGCGCGAAAGGAGCTCCTGTTGAATTCGCGGTGCAGGGGCCTGACTGGAGCAGGTTAGCCCATTATGCGGACATGATGAGCGGCGAACTCGAGAAATCCGGGCTGGTGACCGACATCGATAATGACTATCAGGCGGGAGTTCCCGAGCTCCACGTCGTGCCTGATAGAAAAAAGGCTTATGAGCATGGCGTGAGCGTGGCGGCGATCGATCAGACCGTCAGCGCCATGATCGGAGGCGCTATAGTCGCGACTTATCCGAAGGACGGCCATCGCTATGACGTTAGGGTAAAACTCGAGGATTCGAACGAAGACGCGCGCGAGAGGATGAAGACGTTATGGGTCCGCAACAACCGCGGCGAACGAATCGCCCTCCGTGAGCTCGTGAGGCTGGAAGATACGGAAGGGATGGTGCGCATCAACCGATCCAACAGGGAGCGGGCGATCACGATCACGGCGAATATTAAAAAAGGCCGGTCGCAGCAGGATGCGTTGGGTGAGGTCGAGAAGATCGCGCGTAAGATCCTTCCGTCGGATTTTCACATAGCCTTTTCTGGGAGCTCGCAGTCCTACTCGGAATCCTTCGACAGCCTGATATTTGCGCTCGTCCTGGGCGTGTTCGTCGCCTATATGCTGCTGGCCTCGCAGTTCAATAGCCTGCTCGACCCCATCGCCGTTCTCATCTCCCTGCCTTTCAGCTTGACGGGAGCCTTGGGAGCGCTCCTCATGACGGGCGCCTCGCTTAACATCTTCAGCATGATCGGCTTTATCCTGCTCATGGGCATAGTTAAGAAGAATTCGATCCTCTTGGTCGATTTTACCAACATAGTGCGCGCGAAGGAGGGCCTGAGCATCAGCGAAGCGATATTAAAGGCCTGTCCTATCCGATTGCGGCCTATCATCATGACTTCGCTCGCCACGATAGTAGGTGCCGTCCCTGCGGCTCTCGCCCTGGGCGCAGGAGCGGAGAGCAGAAAACCGATGGCTATCGTGATCATCGGCGGCGTGCTGGTCTCGACCTTCGTCACGCTTTTCGTAACGCCTTGCCTCTACAGCGTTCTAACTCGAGCCTCATTCCGAGCCCCATCTCCGAACGAAAGCGATATAAAACGAAGGCATGACCACCAAGACCAGCGGCAGCTGAGCTAATAAACCCGTGATCGTGACGATGGCCAGCGGCTGCTGCATCGCGGCCCCTTCGCCTAGTCCGAGAGCGAGGGGTAAAAGCGTTAGTATAGCGGCTAATGAGGTCATGGCAATGGGCCTCATCCGATTGATGCCGGCTTGTTCCAGGGCCACCGCCACGGGAAGGTTCGATTTCAATTCCTCGAATTCGGAGAAGAAGAAAATGCCGACTTCAGTGACGATGCCGATGATCATGGTGAGGCCCATGAGTGAACTGATGTTGAGTTGGGTTCCCGTGATCGATAGGGCCAGGAAAA
>JASLCY010000597.1 GCA_030151925.1 Oligoflexus sp. | reverse complement strand
GGCTCAAGGCCCCTGCCGCACCTAAGGAAACCCGTATCCAAAACCTTCTCATTGGCATCCGGTGCAGGAGCCGGGCGTACCTTTGTAGTAGCCCTTTGAGATGAAGTAAGCGTTCGAGGTACCGTTGGTCTGCAGGTTCACATGATAGTGATAGACGGCCGTATTCGGGCTGTCCACGGTCTTGCCGGTCTTACCGCCTTGAGGATCAAGACCTGTGACAGCTGCTCCCGTCTCCTGATCCTGGCGGCCATAGACAGGGAAACCATCGCGCAGTATGCCCACGAAGGCCGCATCGTTGTTGGTGATGGCCGCGGGTTCGGTGTGGTAGTGATAGCGGCTCATGACATCAGGGTGGCCCTCGCACTTGTCGAAGGTCGCCGCTTCCTGATAGATGTCGTCGCCGGGCGCAGCGCTGTTATCATAGATAGCGACGCCGTTGAGAGCGAGGCCGATAACGCCATCAGGAGTGGCTGTCGGCGAACCTGCCGCCGTCGGCGCGTAGGGAACGGTCATGGTGATGGTCTGAGATGCGATCTTATTGGGATTGGAATGCCGATCGTTGGAAGTGAAGCTCTCATAGCAGGCATCGCTGCTGTTGAAGTAGTAGGATTTGTAGTCGGGCTGATCATCCGAGCTCAGGATCACGTTGCTGCCGCTCTTCGTCAGGGTCACGCGGCAGGAGAATTTCAACCAGAAGCCGCTGAGGCCTTGAGCTTCGCGTCCTGTGCGGCAGGATTCGGTGTCACGTGTGAGGAGAGGGCAATTGTAGGAGCTCAGAGTGGTGGTCGCCGTGGTGTTTGCGGTAAGGCTGCAGCCGGTGTCCGTGGTGCCGGTATTCGTTTCTCCCGTGTTGCCTGTATTCCCCGTGTTATCTGTACCTCCTGTCTTGTCGGTACTCTCCGTCTCTCCCCCTGCAGCCCGCCCCGATGCGTTATCGGAAGAGCTCTTGTTGCAGGCTGGGATCGCAACGGCAAAAACGGAGCTTACTGCTAATGCGGGCAGAATCCGCTTGCAGTCGAAAGCTTTCATGCGTTCTCCTTCGGACAGCTGAACATAAATATTTTTTTGGAATGAAAATTTTATCATCCTGAAAATGGATTTGTGAAGAGTGTTCGGCACCGTTGCAATCAAAAGCATAGTATTATAGACCTCAAGCACCCATCTTCTTCGGAGCTGAAGCCGTGAGCGAAATCGAATGTCATCCGATCACCATCATCTACCGGGGCGAGAGACGGGAGTTCACTCTCAGGCACGGGGTCTCGCTTCAGCTCCTCGACCGCGAGTGCCCCTGGCTCATGGAAAGGCTGGATTGCCGGAAGGCGGAATGCGGGCTCTGTCTCGTCAAAGTCGTCGAAGGCATGAAGAACACAAACGAGCCGCTCTTCGGCGAGCAGATGACCTTAAAAGCGATGGGCGCCCTCGGCTTGGGCCGCCTGGTTTGCCAGACGAGGGTCTTCGGACCGCTCGTCGTCGAAATCGTCGATCCTGAAGACTCCAGCCCATAGCTTTCTTCCGAAGAATTCGTCTTTACTTTGACGCAGTCATCTGAAAACATAAAAAGGCGCGTCCTGCGCGCGAATCCCATGCAGCGGAAGAGCAATGCTCGATATTCTCATGACTTATGCTTCGAATTGGACGACGTGGCTGGTATTAGGCTACTGCGCTCTGTTTTACGCTGGGATCAACCGATCTCTTCTTCTCATCACTCTCATCTGCCTTATCATCGCTTCGTCAAGCATGTGCGACCTGGCCTGCACTTACTATATCAGGCCCTGGGTGGCCGAACTCGGGCCCTGCGCCCTCGGCAAGGCCATTCATCTCGTGCTGAAAGTCTGCGGATCGGAATACGGCCTGCCGTCGACTCATGCCGCGAATGCCATGGCCGCCTCCACCATCCTTATGTGGTCGACGCGGGGTGGATTGCGCGCTGCGGCGATCGGTTGCGCCGTCCTGATAGGAATCAGTCGAGTTTATCTCGGCGTCCACCTCGTCATCGACGTCTTAGCGGCCTTCGTCCTCGGCGCCATGATCGGCAGCATCATCTACTGGCTCTGGCGTCTTTCGACCCGTCTCCTGATTCTCGCCTATTCCTCCCGAAGAGAGCATACGCTCTAACCACGCCAAATAATTGAATGATCGCCTTAATTGATATCGATTCTCAATTTCAATTGACATTCCTTTTGAGAAGAAGCATGCCTATGGGCATCACGAATAGGCTCTCTTCATCAAATGGTAAACGATGCATTATCTTCGCCTGGCGTTACCTTGTCTGCTCTCGGCCTCTATCGCTCTTGCGGCTTCCCATCCAGCAAAAGCAAGGCATGCGCCTGGCCTCGATATCAATGATGTGGCCGTGCTCTTCCCGCTCGACGAGCTCTCGCAACCCTCACCCGAGATTCGGCTCAGTAAAGACGATGGGGACTTCATCGACTCGCAGGTGTATTCGCAATTGATCGCAGCCGCTCGCAAGACGGGAATCGCCTCCACGCTCTTCCAGGATTTCGAGAGCAGCAACGTCTGGGCCGTCGTTGGATATCGGGTCGATCCCTGCGCTCCCTTGGATCACGAGGCTCCCGGCGGAGGCTGTTCCGCGGAGCTTCGTCTCGTCCTGCAACCGAGCGGCCCCCTCGGCGGGCCTGCTGATTCAGCGCTTCACCTGATCTACGATATCGAGGCCGTGGCCCCTTCGCTCTATCAGGATGTAAAAAGCCTCAAAGAACGCGGCGAGAGAAATACGCTGGTCTCGACCAACGGCCGTCCCCTAGGCGTTCACCCGCAGCTGCAATCCGCGACGATGTCGGCATTCGGGCAGGATTTCCCGCAAGAGCACAAGACCCTTCTCCGTAAATACGCGACCGCCAATCGCTTGCGGAAAGCCACCATCATGGGCCTGCGCGGCGATCTGGCGATCGATTGGATCTTTCTCGGCGGCGACGTGAAAGGGCATAACTGGACTCAGACGAGCGTTCCCAATCTGCCGAAAGGCGTCGATCAACTCATCGAATTCAATCGCCAAACCCCCGCCTCCTTCCTCGTCAAGCCCGTGGATCCTCAACTCAGCACCTACTCCTTCTTCGAGCCGAGCTTCACCCAGGGCCCCGATGATATCGCGATCGTCAACGAAGCCGTCCATCGCCTCGAAAACCCCGAACTCAGCAATCGCAACACGAGCGACTGCGTAAGCTGCCATTCCGCGACGACCGTTCGTATCCATCCGCTCTCGACGGCTCTCGTCTATCACCCGAAGCTGAGCGCGAAGATCCCTTCAGGCATCACCGGTTTCCCCGATGCCTCGATCCTGCAGAACGATGACCTGCATTGGAATCTCCGGGCCTTCGGTTATTTCGATGATAGAGCGACCCTGGCCATGCGCACCGTTATGGAGGCCGCCCGGTCGGCCGACGCGATCAATCGCCGGCAGGGATGGGATAATCCCGGGAAGGTATGCGGAGAACATCAGGCGGAAGCCATGAGCTGCATGGTCCTCGCCTCGACCCAAAAGGGTGCGGGCAAGACCGCCGATGATTGCTTGAGTCTCTGTGATTGAGGTCTAACGAACGCAAAGCGCCCAATATGTGCTGGCTTTCGAATTCTCGTCCGTCATGAATCCGTTCGTGATATCGGTGCTCCAGGCATTGGCGATATTCGCGCTTACCGTGGTTGACGACCAATACATGCCCGATAGCAAATTCAGTTTGGAGCTGGCCGAGAGCAAAGAACCGCCGCCGTGGATATGAAGGCCCATAAGTTCTTTCTGGGTCGGAAGACGCCAGTCCGTGTAGGTGCCGTAGCTGAGATTCTCGCAGTAAGTAATCGCATTCTCCCAGGTATAACTCACCGATCGATCCGCTTGCGCCCACATCTCTCCGGTTATCTGATCCAAATAAATGCAATCCTCCGCGCCGTCGCAGACTCCATTCCCGGCAGCCGCGCCAGACCCCGTGTCGCTTGCGGGATCGCGAAGAAATATTGAGGCAGAAGCCTG
>JASLCY010000590.1 GCA_030151925.1 Oligoflexus sp. | reverse complement strand
GCAACATCGACGGCAACGGCCGCAAGATCTTCTCGAAGGGCACGCTGAACGAGGAGCGCGACCAGACCGCGCTGGCCGGCAAGACCCTGCTCGGGCGCTACGCGGGCATCGGCTACTTCGAGCCCTGGCTCTTCGATAAGCCGGTCGACGGCACCCTCGCCTTCAACTACCAGGCGCAGGCGCGCGACAACCTCTGGGAGATCACCCGCACCGCCGAGGCCACCGCGAGCCACCGCGTGCGGAAGCTGCGGCCCAAGACGCTGATCGAGGTCTTCACGCGTTATAAGGAGGCGCGCGAGGAGGCGAACGGCTCCGTGAAGGACGCGACGCTGATCGATTCCGGCGATATCCAGATCCGCGAGATCGGGCTGAGGCACGTGACCGACGGCCGCAACAACCTCGCGTGGCCGACCAAGGGCTATCGGGTGACGACGGAGCTCAGCACCGCGAACTTCGTCCTCGGCGGCGGCGTGAAATACGTGCGCTGGGGGTTGGGTTATAACGTCTATCGCGAGATCGTGCCGAACCTGGTGATCGCGGCGGGCTTCAATTACACCACCTACGAGAACGTGCAGAGGCTCGACGGCTCGGACGTGCTGCCGATCTCGGAGCGCCTGGAATCGGGCGGCGCGGATTCCAACCGCGGCTTCCGCGAGAACACGCTCGGCCCGGTCTTCACCGCCCAGGACGGCACGAAGATCTACGACGGCGGCTCGAGGCGCTCAGCGCATAAGCTCGAGCTGCGTTACCAGGTCATTCCCGAGACGATCGCGGTCACGACCTTCCTCGACAGCAGCAACAGCTCCTTCTCGAAGAGCGAGGAGAAGACCATCCTGCGCGAGCAGGCCGCGGCGACGCCGGCCGCCGACGGCCGGCAGCCCCAGTTCGCCGACAACGCGCCCTATTCCTTCGAATCGATCTTCACGCATCCGAGCTATCTCTGGACGAAGAACTACGTGTCCTACGGCGTCGCGGGCAATTACCTGACTCCGCTGGGATCCGTGAACCTCTCGCTCGGCTGGCCGCTGAAGCCTTGCCTCGACAACAGGACGAGTTGCGACAACCCGCGCGGCAACTCGAATTATCGCCAGCTGACCGGTGCCGTCGTGAGCCTGAACATAGGAGCCAACTTCTGAATCCAGCCGCACCCGCCCTATGGGGCCGGTAGCCAAACCCCCAGTTTCCCCTGCCTCAAAACCCGTCATATTTGTGTCTTGTATTACCAGACAGTAGAGCACTTCGCTCGACTCGCGCAAGTTCTAAGATTTCGAACCCGCGCTCGCTCAGGATTCGCAGAAAGCCTTTAAATATAGGCCTTCCATGACTTTATGCAATTTTTAGGCGGAAAGTTTCGCTCAGAATTTCCTGATCTTATTGTATCTGAGAATTGATCATCATGATCATATCACCAACGCGCGGCCGCCCAGGTAAACAGCGAAGCGCTCGTCGAACCTTCGGGCTGGCTCAGAGCCAACCACAGGTTACGGGCATCATCCACGAAAATTCCTTGAGCGAACGCCAGCTCCGCCGGCAGTTGATAGGCGTCTTCAGCACGCAGGCCATGGCAGGTATCGCCTTTCATCCTGCGGATCTTCTTTTCGCTCCCCTCCAAAAGGAGTAGCTCATCGCTCTTAGGGTCGAGCGCGATGCTCGTCACGAGCGAAGGCTCGCCTTTGCGCAGCCCCTTCACGAAGCAGGCGCGCTGCACCTCGCAGACCTTGAACGTCTGCAGGTCGCATTTCAAGGTGAGCAGAGGCGCGTCGGCGTTCTGCATCCAGATCACGTACTGGCTGCCGTCCCGGTCGCGCCAGCCCTTCGGAATCGCCGTAATCCCGCTGATCAGGTCGGGCTCGGCCTTCTGCCGCGCCAGGCTCTTGGCGAGGCGCGCCCTGAGCGCCGCGGTCTCGGCCCGGGTCGGCTCCCCTCTCGCATCGCGCGGCGGCTTCGGTGTATCGAGGATCAAGTCCGCGGGCAGCTGCCAGGCCTTGCGAGCCTCGTCCCAGATGAGGAGCTGCCGGGAGGGGCTGTCGAGGAAGGCGAGACGGCCGCTGGCATGGATGAGCCCGTGTATCAGGCGCTTTTTCCCCTTTGCGTCGAACTCCACGCGTTCGCTGCGATCATAGGGATCATGGAGGGAACCGAAGCCGAGATCGGGCTCGACTTCCGTTTCCTTATAATCAGAGCGTAAATAGAAATCGGTCGCCGCCGGGAACGCGATGACCGTCGCCCCCTCGCGGTAAACGCCGAGCAGGCTCCTCTCGAGCGTGATCTGATAGTGGCGAATCGCTTTGAAATCCAGGTCCTTTTGCTCTTTTCCCAAAAGCGGGCGCGGCGCCAGGCAAAGCAGGGTTCCGAAGACGGGCAGCAGTCGCTTGAAACTCATAGGATTTCCTCGGTAAGTAGGCCTCTCTCCCAGTCAACCATGATAGAATAGACGATAATGCCTGTACACTGCCGCGCGTAGCTTTTGGAGCGATGCATCCTTATGCCAGAATCCACCATGATTCAAGACTACTTGAATAACCAACACGCCAGCGAACGCGCGAAGATCCTCGGCCGGATGCGCGAGAAGGAAGAATGGTTCCCGCTTTCGCTCGCGGCCGATCTCCTCCGGTTGCGGCTGCAGCACGAGGAGCACATCGCCATCCTGCAGGCTACGCATACCAAGCAGCGCCTGGTGTTCGAGGATTACCTGACGAGCCAGCTCGCGGCCTGGGATCAGAACGTCGCGGCCGCCGCGCTCTGGGAATGGGCGCTCCGCACCGACTGCATCATGTGGCATCGCACGCTGTCCCTGGCGACGTCCACGCTCGCGACCCAGCGCATCCGCTATACCCTCGCCGACCTCGCCTGGTACGGCGGCGGTTATTCGCTGCTCGAATACCTCGTGAGCACCGAAGGCATGGAGGAGATGTCGGTCGCGTACCACGCGCTCATCTGCTATCGCGCGCTGCAGTTCGACATCAAATCGCCGAAGCTCCTCGACCTCGCGAAGCGATCCTTCTTGAACGACGCGAAGCACCCTTCGATCGCGCCCGAGAAGACGATGCCTTACTACCTCGCTTACCTCTATCGCTACGATCCGTCGTGGATCGCGAGCCAGGCCGAATCGCACGGCCTCTCGTCGATCTGGTCCCAGTTCGCCCGCAGCCTCGTCGACGCCAAGACCATCGAGAAGGACCTCAAATCCCTGCTCGGGCTCAAGGACAAGACGCTGAAGAAAGCCGATCAGAAGGCCTTCCTCGGGTATTGGCCGAGCCTCTGGGACCGCCATCTCGTGAAGGCCGAGCATCTCAATCTCGTCTTCACGGTGCTCTCCGAGCAGGGCTGGCCCGAAGCGACCCATTGGGAATTCATCGCGGGCATCCCGCAAGCCGTCCTGATGGAGAGCCTCGATTCGCTGACCGATCCGAAGGCCTATATCCTGGCCCTCAACCTCGCCGGCAGCTTCCTCGACATCGAGAAGCAGGCCCCGTTCGTCGATAAGCTCAGGGGCATCCTGCAGAATGCGAATGATCCTTCGCAATTGATGGCGACGATCCTCCCGCGTTATTCCGCGCTCCTGAACGCCAGCGGCACGACCAGCAACTTCTCGCGCATCTTCGCCGAGCGCCAGGCGATGATCAAGGCCTTCCGTTCCGGCGAATCGGTGAAGGTCGAAGGCCTCGGCCTCTGGGAAAAGGAATTCACGTCCGACGAGGCCAACCGCCAGAGCTTCTTCGCCATGGCTTACGGCGGCAAGCCCGCTCCCGAACCCAAAGGCCAGGACTTCTGGGCGACCTTGATCAAAGCCTATGCGAAGCCAACGCCCGATAAGATAGACCAGCTTTCGCAGATGGCGAGGCAGGAGCCCCACCTCTTCCATCTCTGCTACATCGATACCCTCGGCCGCTTCAAGGATACCGACACCGCGGCGCTGAAGCTGCTCGACTATATCCGCAGCAAGGAAGAGCCCGTGCTGCGCAGCGTTGTCTACGCCCTGCAGGGCATAGGCACGGTCCGCGCCTCGCAGGAGCTGGTCGCCTTCCTCACGCGCCCGAACATCAGCGCGATGCTGCAGCTCGAGATCGCGCAGCTGCTCAAGGAGCTCGACGTGAGCCACCTCCAGGCCGAGCTGCGCTCCGCGCTGAACGACCTCCACTTCCGCACGATGACCGACAGCCTCCATATCGGCCTGCACGATGCGATCACCGGCCTCCTCGTCGTCGAAGAGCCGAAGCGGGTGATGGAAGACAGCGGCGCCGCCGCCCCGACCACTTCCGAGCTCGATCGCCTGCTCGAGGCGAAGATCAGGCGCTACAACGAGCTCTCGAGCGAGGTGAAACGCGCGCTCCGCACCGCCCAGTTCTTCCACATCCAGGTGGAGAAGGTCAAAGACAAGCTCGGCACGATCGATCTCTCCCCCGCGATCGACATGCAGTACAAGGCGCTCGAGATCTGCTTCCGCGAGAAGTTCGAGGACGCGGCCGGCGAGATCATCCGCAAGGGGCCGCTGCAGAGGAAGCTCGACATCATCGGCTACGCCCGCCCCATCCCGCAGGCGATGGACGACTACGAGCTCTATATCGAGAACCTGCCCATCATCAATTCGATCCCGTTCTTCAGCCGCTTCAAGCTGAGGAAGATGCTCCGCGCGATCTGCCAGTACCGTCCCGGCAAACGCTTCACGCTCGACGGCCTCAAGGCCTTCGCGCTCTTCTTCATCTGCTTCTCGCGCAAGGAATGCCGCTTCGGCCTGAACAACCTGTTCCCGATCAAGAACATGACGAACGACCAGCTCATGAATTATTGCAAGGAACTCCACATCTTCCAGGATTTCCGTAACCGCGCCGCCCACGAAGGCTTTCACCCCGATGCCAGCAATAACCTGGATAGCATCTGGGACAGCACCGTCTCCATCATCGAAGGCATGTTCCTCATCGCCGACGGCATGGACGAGGTGGAAGCGCCCAAAACGCTCCTGAAAAGCAGCTGACGAAGGTCTTGCTTGGCTGAAAACATCGCTCTTACAATCTCTGTCCAGGGATAGGATTCGCCGTGACCGCTTTGCCCCGCCTTCTCTTCGTTATCGACGACACCAAGGAGGAGACCGCCTACCGCGCGGCCCTCCACAGCCGTTACCAGCTCGAATTCTGCTACGAGACCGACGACGCCCTCGCGGCGATCGCCGCGTTCGAGCCGAAGCTCGTCTTCCTCCACTTCCGCCAGGACAAGGTGAGCCCGCTCACGATCGCCCACGCCCTGCGCCTCGATCCGCACGCGCCGTACATCGGCCTCGTCTACGTCTCGCAGCAGGAGGCCAACGACTGGCTCGAGCAGGCGATCACCGCCGGCATCGACGTGTGCCTGCCCGAAGGCCGGACCATGCCGCAGACGATCACCGCGCTCGAGACGGTGGAGCGCCTCTGCCAGACCAAGGACGAGCTCGCGCAGATCAACGCTCGTTTGCATAAGGCTTACGGCCGCCTGCAATCCCTCTCGCTGACGGATGCGGTGACCGGGCTCGGCAACCTGCGTTTCATGAATTCCCAGCTCCGCGCCGAATTCAAGCGCGCCCAGCGCTATCAGAAGAACCTGGTGCTGCTGCTCGTCTCCATCGACCGCCTGAAGACGCTCGATAAACTCAGCGCGATGCACGAGACGGTCCTAGGCAAGGTCGGACAGACGATCGGGGCCTCCATCCGCTTCGAGCTCGACCACTCCGGCCGTTGCCAGGGCGCCGACTTCTTCGTGATCCTCCCCGAGACCGATATCGACGGCGCGATCTCCGTCGCCGAGCGCATCCGCGGCAAGATCGCGAACCTGTTCCGCAGCGGCGACGAGGAGAACCTCTCCGCTTCGGTCGGGCTCGCTTATTTCAACGGCGAACGCGATAACTTCGCGTCCGTGGAAGACATGGTGCGCACCGCGGAGGAAGCCCTGCACACCGCCGAGCAGCAAGGCGGCGACCAATACTGGGCGCTCGATTCCAGCGAACCCTACGTGAAGGATCGCAGCGCCTGATCCCAACCCCTGCTTAAGAAAGGAGGCCTTATGCTCACGCGCGACAAGACGGCCCTTACCTTCAGTCTCTTGATGATGGCGACGCCTCTCATGGCCCAAAACGAAGTCGAAGCCGGGATCGGCGGCGACGAATGGGACGGCGCCCCGCTGGTCTCGGTGCATGCCCGCACGATCTTCCCGCTCTATATGGGAGCGGGCGTCGAGCTGCACGCCTCGCAGAACTTCAGCCTCGGCCTCGACCTCGGCATGACGCCCAAGGCCTATGCGGACGCCGTCGGCAACCTCGCCTCCCGGGTCGTCGGCAAGGAGGATTATAAGGACACGATCGCGACCGCGTTCCATGACACGACGCTCTATCGCATCAACCTGCATTACAATTTCCGCGACGATAACAAAGGCTGGGGCATCGAGGCCGGCCTTTCGCAGATGAGCGCCAAGGGCGATGAGAAGATCGCCGATCTCGCGAAGGTCGTGAACACCGGCGGCCAGGACTTTACGAACGCAGCCGCAACGGCCGAAGCTCTCGGGTATAGACCTTACGTCACGATGAAAACCAAGATGGTCGCCGTCGATTTGATGGGAACCTATCGCTGGGAATTGCGCAATAAATTCAGTGCGACGCTTGGAGCTGGCTTAATAAAAGTCACCAACGCCCAAGTGGAAATGAGTACAGGTGTTCCGCAATTCGACTCCTCGAAGTACGGCTCCCTCCTGCTCAGCATGGCTGAATCCGACGTCGGATCGTCTATAGAAAAGTACGGGCTTGCTCCCATTTTGTCCTTTGAACTCGCCTACGTGTTCTAATAGTGCTATTCCCTCTCTAAGCAAAAGAGAGGGATCTCGCTATTCAAGGAACTCGTATGGAACAGAAAGTCGCTCTCGTGACGGGAGCATCCCGAGGAATCGGCAAGGCGATCGCTGAAGCCCTTGGCCAAAAGGGATATCTCGTCGCCATCCACTACCGCTCGCAAGAAGCCCAGGCCCAAGCCGTCGCCCGCTCCATCCCCGGCTCGAAGATCTTCCAGGCCGACCTCGGCGACGAAGCCTCCTGCGCGAATCTCGTCAAAGCCGTGAAAGACGCCTTCGGCCGCATCGATGTGCTCGTGAACAACGCGGGCATGAGCATCGACCAGATCATCACGTTCGCGAAACCCGCGGACTTCGACCAGATCCTGAACGTCAACCTCAAGTCGGTGTTCAACCTCAGCAAGGCCATCACGCGGGTGATGATCAAACAGAAATCCGGCTCCATCGTCAACCTCACCTCGGTCGTGGGCCACACGGGCAACGGCGGCCAGAGCATGTATTCGGCTTCCAAGGGCGCGATCACCGCCTTCACCAAGTCGATCGCGATAGACCTCGCCGGCTTCGGCATTCGCGCGAATTGCGTCGCTCCCGGCTTCATCAAGACGGATATGACCGATGCCCTGCCGGACGAGGTGAAAGAAGGCATCGCGGCGAAGATTCCCCTGAAACGCCTCGGCCGGCCCGAAGAAGTCGCGGCGGGCGTGTGTTACCTCGCTTCCGATGATGCGTCTTACATCACCGGCACGACCTTGCATATCAACGGCGGGATGTATACTTCCTGAAAGGGACGCGCATGAGACCGACTTATCTGCACGCGATGGGGCACTTTCACCCGGAAAATGTCCTGCCTAACGCGTTTTTCGACACTCTCGACATCGGCTCGGAGAAAGATTGGATCGAAGAGAGGACCGGCATCCGCTCGCGTCGCAGCGTGCTGACCGAGCAGGATATCCGCGATCTGCGCTGGGGCCGCAAGACCCTGCATCAGCTCCGCCTCGAGGGGCGCGTGATGACCATCGCCGATCTTTCCGCGCAGGCCTGGGCGGTCCTCAAGCGGCGCTACCAGGACCTCGACGAGACGACGATCGACACGCTCGTCTGCGGAACCTCCGTGCCCGACTACGATATCCCCGCGAACGCCTGCACGATCGCGGCGAAACTCGGCTGGAACTGCCTGAGCTTCGACGCGAACTCCGCCTGCAGCTCGTTCGTCCTCGACCTGCACGTCGCGCGGCAGATGAT
>JASLCY010000612.1 GCA_030151925.1 Oligoflexus sp. | reverse complement strand
GCACAGCGCCAGCAGCGGCACCTTCGGCGGTATCTTTCAGAACTTCGCCATATTCACCCTTTGTCAGGTCTGCGTTCGAGCTACCAAGGGCCTGAGCACCACCAACAGCGGCTGCACCTTTCAAAGTCGAGCTACCGGGCACCAATATACTGCCTGTGATAGCACTGCCAAGTTCGGCGGCTTTCGAGATGTAAGGGTGTTCCTTGTCCATTTCTTCGAGCTGTTGGCGTTTGGCGTCGCGAGCACCACGATATGCATCCCCGAAGGACTGTTTCGATTCTTCAGGGGTTGCCAAGTGGATCTTGTCCACCGACCCGCCCAGACCACGGACACCGACCAGCGAACCGAGCGCTTCACCAGCACCGGCAATTTCATCCGAAAAGCCACCTGTAATACCCTGGACACCTTTGGTCAGGGCAGTGGTCAGGCCGGATTCGTGACTTTCGGCCAAAGGCTTGTAGCCGTCCTTGGCGGCGAGATGGAGGTCAGAGAACGAAACCCGGTGTTCCTGTTGGCCGTTTGAGACGACCGGCAGAAATCCATCCTTAGCAGCGTCACCGATCTTGTCTTCATCGACGTCGAAAGTGTCGCCCGTATCATTGCGGACTTTGTAAGTTAGCATTTGTTATTTTGCCCACGCTGGTTTTTGAGTTTGTTGGGGTGCAGGCGTTGCTGTTTCAGGCTGCTCGAAGCGGTTCAGGTATTGATCCTGTAAGGTCTGATAGCCTTCATCTGAGAGACGGCCACGGTTCGAATCAAGGATACGACCATAGCGATCGTTGACGACCTTCTGGGCATCCTTCCGTAGGGCTTTCGTATAGTCCTGGTACTGTTTCACAAACTCACCAGCATTTGCTGCCGTTGGTTCGTTCAGGAACCTCTCTTTGATCTTGGCAAGTTTTCCGTTGACTGTGTCAGGAGTCAGACCATCGAGTTCATGCTGTGTGGGAACACCGCCAGCTGCGATCTTTCCTACCTCAGAAGCAAGCAACTGGACCTGTGCAGGACTTAGCTTATTCGGGTCACCGTAGATGTTGGCCAGAGAATCAGCTTTATCGGCCGCGTAAAGGTCTTTCTCAGCTTGCTGCACCGAGGGGTTACCTCTCGTCTGTTCCAATTGATGCTGGACATCGCTGTATTGTTTGTCCGACTGCAATTTTTCTTGGCGAGCTTGCAACTGGTCAGCGCGATCAGCTTGGTATTTGAGACGTTTGTCGGCAGCTTGATTATTGAGGACATCCTTATAATCGGTCTGGCTGAGGCCTTTATAGAAGTCCATGGCTTGCGCTGATGTCATGCCAGAGACGTCCATATTTCGAAGCGCATTGGCCGCCGCCTTATCGCCGGCCTGCTCAGCTTCCTTGGCTTTGGCATTCAGACCACTACGTGCGAGAAGTTGCGCCCTCTGGCTTGCGCCAGAATTTGGATCATTCTGTTTCGCGTTCAGATCACGCTGGATACCAGCATCGTAGCGCTGGTCGTCAAGGCTCTGCATGGCAGCATCGGTCTGGATGTCTTTAAGTGCATTTGCCTTATTGTCTTTGGCTTGTTCCACTTTCTTATCGAAATATGGCTGGACACCACCCCACTTCTGTTTCTCTGGTTGGATTGCATCGTGGGGCCTACCGAGATCTTGGAGACGGTTGGCGAGGTAGATGGGTTGTTTCTGGCTATTGCCATAGTTCGTGAGCAGCTTACCGATTGTGTCAGTATACGTGCCGATGTCCTGATTATCCTGGGCATCCTTGATCTTTTGATTAGCTTCATCCCGTGCTTTCCGCGCCTGATCGGAATAATAATTCCTCACAGCTTCCTTTTTCTTGAGGTCGGCTGGGCTATCTACAGGAACAAAGTTCTGTGTTGGGTCGTCATCTTCGGGTTTATCCCACATATCATTTCCTCAGTTTGCTTAATAAGGATGCGATGGCGAGCACTGTTTCCTCGGTGGATGGCCCATCGTCACAATCACCATTTTGCTCAGCAACGAACTGTGCTGCCTTCATTGGGTCATCTGCCTTCGAACGAGGTATGATAACTTCGCCAGGACTGACCATAGCGAGAACTGTGTCATTCTTAGGGCTATCGCCGCTTACGTGAGCTTTACCGGGAACTTTACCGCCGTGGGCGAAACTTCCACCAACTGCTGAACCAACGCTACCGCCCGCAGCGGCACCAGCAGGACCGCCGAAATACGCACCTGCTGCCGTACCGATAGCTCCCCCAATTGCTGCGCCTGTACCCGATCGTTTTGCCCTTCGGGCAGCTTCACGTTCGCGCGCAGCATTCTCGGCATCGACTACGCTGTTGTATTGGAGACCGGTCGAATACTGGTCGAACTGGTTCTGACCTTGCGCGTTTTGCATGTTTGCCTGCTGCTGGTAGCCTGCATTCTGCATCGTGGCTCTGCCCTGGAGATCGGCGTTAAACTTTGAGACGCTGTCTCTGGCGTTGGCGAGGTTGGTCTGCCGCTGGTAGTCCTGGTTGCGCATTGTAGTAGCGAGGTTCGCGCTGTCTCTGGTTGCCTGATCCCTAGCAGCCTCACCGCGCGCTGCGATCTGCTGACTGTCATTGGCCTGCTGGTTCGCAGCGCTGTCGGCTGCCGCTAGTCGCTGGGCTAGCTCACTTCCGCCGCCCGCCTGCCCGCGCTGCTGCATCTCCGAGAGAATGGCGAGCCGGCGAGAGTTATCAGCCTGGGCTGTGCGCTGGGCAGTCT
>JASLCY010000483.1 GCA_030151925.1 Oligoflexus sp. | reverse complement strand
CGCAAGGCCATCCTGCAGAGCGCGCGCCGCCTGTCCTATACCCTTCCGGAGAGCGCAGCGAGACAGCGCCTCGGCGCCTTCATCGAATCCTATAAGGCCGAGAACGCCGAGCGTTACAACACCTGCCTTCACCTGGAGAACGGCCGATCGGCCCTCGCGGCGGAAGCGGTTCCCGCGGTTTTCGAAGGCGATAAGGAATTCGTCGACGGCCGCGTCATCATCCAGCGCTGCTTCGACTATCATCTCACGCGCGACCCTCGCCTCTTCATCGTCGGCGAGGACATCGGCCAGCTCGGTGGCGTGAACCTCGAGTTCGAGGGCCTCAGCGAAAAACACGGCTCCATGCGCGTGACCGATACCGGCATCCGCGAGGCGACCATCTTCGGCCAGGGCCTGGGGGCGGCGCTGCGCGGCCTGCGTCCCGTCGTGGACATCCAGTATCTCGATTACCTGCTCTACGCCTTCCAGCTGATGTCGGACGACCTCGCGAGCCTCCATTACCGCACCGCCGGCGGGCAGATCGCGCCGGTCATCATCCGCACCAAGGGCCATCGCCTCGAAGGCATCTGGCACACCGGTTCGCCGATGGGCATGATCGTCCACGGCATCCGCGGCATCCACGTGTGCGTGCCGCGCAACATGGTTCAGGCCGCGGGCCTCTACAATACCCTGATGGAACACGATGAGCCCGCCCTCGTCGTCGAGGTCCTGAACGGTTATCGCGTGAAGGAGGAGGTGCCCTCGAACCTCCACGATTTCCGCGTCCCGCTGGGGGTTCCGGAGGTCCTCGAGAGCGGGACCGACATCACGCTCGTGACCTACGGCGCGTGCGTGGCGGTCGCGCGCGAGGCGATGCAGCTGCTCGCCGCGCAAGGAATATCGGTGGAGCTCATCGACGTGCAGACGCTGCTTCCGTTCGATCGCACCGGCATCATCGGCGAATCGATCCGGAAGACCAACGCGGTCCTCTTCCTCGACGAGGACGTGCCGGGCGGAGCGAGCTCCTTCATGATGCTGCAGGTTCTCGAAGGGCAGGCGGCTTATGACCACCTCGATGCCGCCCCCCGCACCTTGAGCGCGAAACCGCATCGCAGCCCTTACGGTTCAGATGGCGACTATTTCACTAAGCCCAGCGCGGAAGACGTCTATGAAACGGTGTACGGCATCCTCAGTGAACGGGACCCGGGCCGTTTCGAATTAAGAACTTTCTAATGATTTTAATATCTTAGCAGGCCACTTCCTCGCCTGCTAAGACCCCTGGGGCCTCCGGTCCATTATTTCCCTAAACTTAGGGAAAACCTGTCCGATAAAGTTTAGGTGCACCTTTCTATTCGGGGAGTTAGCCCATGGATCAGAAGCCGTCAAGCCAGGCCGGATTTTCGCTCGTTTCCGTCCTCATCATCATGGGCGTCGTGCTCTTCTCGATGCTGCTCATCTCGCAGGCGAACATTCACCAGCGCGGGACTCAACGGGCCCTCAAGATCAAACAATCTTATGGTGACGTGAACCAGGCGTTGATCAACAACGTGGTCGACGTCTTCCACAAGAACCTGAACGGCAGCTGTCCCGAACCAACGGCGATGTTCAGCAACACCGCGCTCGACGGCGCCGCGACCTTCAGCGCCGTGAAAAACATCAGTTATCCCGACCTTAACCTCGCACCGCAGACGCACAAGGATGCGGTGGCCCGCTGCAAGAACAAATACCAGACGCCAGGCACAGGTAATCGTTATTACTTCTGCGTCGAGCTGCAAAAGGATCCGTCGGCGCCTAAGGATTCCATCCTCTCGGCGAAAAAAGCCTTCGCGGAGTTCGCGGTCGAACTCATCGACCTGCAGACCCAGACGCCGATCTCCTGCGCTGAGTACTCGAACCGCAAACAAGACATCAACCCCACGACCAAGCTTCCTCGCGATGGTTCCGCGGGCATGGCGGTGACCATGGCCATGTACTGGCAAGTGCAGAACGGTCGCGCTAGCAATGCGGCGAACTACACCTTCTCGCAGAAAGCCCTGAGCTACATCGCGAACCAGAACTAAGCTCGCGGCGAGACGAATCGAAGAATCCAGGGCCCTCTTGTAGAGGGCCCTTTGCTTTTCGCGCCGCGCTGTTGTCAGCGAAAACATTCGATCCAAAAAAACGGATTATTTTTTACGGAAGCCGAAGTAGGCCTTGAAAAGCTTATCGAGCCTGGCGTATATGCCGTTTGTTATTGGATTGGATAAGTTGTCTTTGACAACATAAGGAGAATGATATGTCTTGCAGCATCCACGATCACGGATCCCACACCCACTCGCCGAATTGCGGCCACAAAGCGATTCTGCACGGTGACCACCTCGACTATCTTCACGATGGCCACCTGCACTTCGTGACCAACGGCAAAGTCGAAGATCATGCCCTCGAAGTCTCAACCCGAAATCCGGATCGCTGCACATCGGGCCACGCCTGCAGCGGGCACGACGCGGACCACGTCCACGGCGAGAACTGCGGACACGCCGCCATCCCTCACGGCGATCACGTCTGTTATCTTGTGGACGGCCACCTGCATCATCCGCACAACGGCCACTGCGATCATCACGGAACCGTTGCGATTGCCTGAGCCTCGAACGAGAAGTCGATGAGGCTTCTGGTTGCCCCTCCATCCGTGAACCTCCACTCGAGATTGGGTTTCGTATGATGTATCTGATCGCAAGCCTCGCCCTGCTGGTCCTGACGCCGTTCTTTGCGCAAGTCCTGCCGGGAATGCGACCGAAGCTTCAGACCCTCGGTTCCTGGTTACTGGTGGCGGTCGGGTTTGGGCTGGCCTTCCATGTTTTCTTCGAACATCGGGCAGAGGATCTCGACTGGCTCGGTTTCGCCTCATTCCTTGCGGGTTTCGCCCTGTTCAGCGTCAGCGAGACGAAAATCCTCCGACAAACGCGCGGCGCCGATCGCGGGAGCTTCATCTGCCTCCTCGTCTTCGTCGCATGCCACGCGACTGCGGATGGTTTTGCGCTGACGCAAGGCTATCAGGACGCCGCCTTTACCTTGGGCGGCCTGCAGATAGGCATCCTTATCCACCGTCTCGCTTTTGAAGCGGTGCTGTGGGGCTTTGCGGAGGAGCGTTATGGATTTCGTTCGGCCTTGGCGGTCTTGAGCGCCATCTTCAGCGGTACGATAGCGGGCTATGCCCTGGGCGATTCTCTGGTGCGATCCTCGCCGCAGATCTTCGAGCTGTTCGAATTCTTCATGGCGGGCGCCTTTTTCCACATCGGCATCGATGCCTTGCGCGAGGTCGTCGCCGCGGTTCAACCAAAACAGTTGAGCGGATTCGAAGAACTGCGCGAGCTCTCCTCGAGGCAGCGAAGCACGCCGCGCGAGATCCTCAAACCCTCGCAATGCTCCAATTCCTGGTGAAACTGCGAGCGGAATTTCTGGGTTTTATCCTCGAGCAGCTTAGGGTCGTTGATCTTCAGCCGCTCGAATTCCGTTTTCGTCATGGCGTCGAGCAACGCCTCGCAGTCATTCCTGGTCATCTTATGTTTGGAGCAGCCTGTGATCAACAGGGCGGCCACAACCCAGCCGAGTCCTCTTCTCATCGCGTAAACCTCACCCTTATAGGAGGCGACTGGGCCTCGACCGGCTCACCCTTGGCGCTCAGGGCCGGCTTGAACTGAGTGTGCAGCGCGCAGGCGACGGCCGCGTCCCCGAAGCCCGAACCAGGATCCGAGACGATGGTCGCGGATTTCACGGTTCCATCGACCCGCACCAGGACTTTGATCACGGCGCTCTGTTCGTTCATCGACTGCGATTCAGCCGCGACCGGCCAACCGCAGTTCCAGTTATTCTCATCCAAAGATACGGCTCGCGACTGATCGCTCGCCTCCACGGCGGTGTCGCTCGTGCCCGAACTCGCTGTCACACCTCCCGCATAACTGTCCGCCGTGCCCGTGACAAAAGCCGTATCACTCATATCGACGGGAGCATCCGGAGCCGGAGCCTGGGCTATGACCTGGGCGGCCTTGGCCGGAGCTTTGGGCGCTGCTTTCGTCTTGGGAGCCGCGGGTTGCCGAACAGGAGGGGGTTCAGGTTTCGCGGGCAGCGGCGGCGGAGGATTCTCCACCACGATTTCACGCGACATCTGCGCATGGATCTTCCCGCCAAGATCTTCCATCCAGACCTTCAGCTTCGAATCATTGTCCTGCAGCGAGGAGAGGACCACACCGAGGTGAATACCCGTAGAGGCTGCCAGAGCCACGGCATAAGGCCAGAATTTATATGAGGACGACGTGCGTTCGAACACGATGTCGACGATAGGCTTTTTCTTGTCTTCGGCAGGAACCGTCATTGATCCGATCCTTCAGAATCCGAAGTCCCGAACGCGATTTTCGAGATGCCGGAGGATTTGATCGAATCGAGCACCTCTATGACCTTCCGATGCGGGACGCTGCCATCGGCATTGATCACGACCCGCACGGAAGGGTCCTTTTTAAATTCGTCGCGGGCCCTCTCGGTTAGATCTTTTTTGGAAGGCATCGCGGCGCCGTTGGCGGTCACCCGGCTCTCCTTATCGATGACGACGGAGAAGACGACCTGCGTGCCTTCGCTCTGGCTCGCAGGAGGCAGGTCCAAAGGCACGGCCGGAGTCACGATCAGCTTCGCGGTCACGATAAAGACGATCAGCAGGACGAGGGTGATATCGACCAGCGGCGTGACGTTGATACCCGAGATGATCCCGCTGCCCGATTTTGAGCTCTGAGCCATTCAATTTCTCCGAATCTTCGCCGCGTGCGGGGCATTTACGTCCGAGATATAGGCGAGCACTATGTTCGAGAGGACCTCGCTGCCGGATAGGAGCGACATCATGCGCCGCTGGAAATAGTTATAGGCGGCGACCGCCGGCAAGGCCACGACGATGCCGAGCGCGGTCGCGACCAGCGCTTCCGCGATGCTCGCCATCACGGCCTGAGAGGCTCCTGCGTTCGAAGCGGCCGAGGTCGCGGCGGCTCCCGCCGTCGACTGCCCAAGTTTCTCAAAGGCCCCGATCACGCCGACGACCGTTCCGAAGAGGCCGACGAAGGGAGCGTTGTTGCCGACGGTACCGAGATAGGCCAACCATTTCTCGCACTTCTCTTTCTGGAGAGCCGTAGCGCTCAGCATGGCTTTATCCGCCGAGTCAACGCCGCGATCGGCGAGTTTAAGCCCGGCCGCCGCAACCGCGGCCGCGGTCGACGGATTCGCTTCGAGCTCTTCTATCGCCCGCGCGTATTCCCCTTCAGAGAGGTAGAGGTCGAGCCTTTGGGCCAGGAGCTCTAAGTTGGCTGATCTATTACGAAAATAGATACATCTTTCAATGATGATAACGACGCTGATAAAGGATAAAACGCCGAGGAGCCAAAGGACCCAGACCGAACCGGATTCCAAGAGTAAGTTTTTGATCGATTCGATGACGTTCACGTTGGCTCCTCGGCATACGATAGGAAGAAAATGATATGAGCCGCGCCGAAGCGCGGCCCCGGCCTCTTGTTAGAGAGGGCTCGCGTAGTTGCGTTTTACGAAGCAAAGACCGTCGGAATTCAAGTGACCTTGCGTGCTCTGGTTGTAGAGCAGGTAATCCGCGTAGTCGCGCATCGAGGTCGCCGGATCTCCCGACGGGTTGTGGGGAATCGTGAGCGAATCGAAGCCCATCTGCGCGTTGTTGTTGGGCGGCGTATAGCCGTCCACGCACGAGCGCCAGGGGAGATTCTGATTGCCGAACTTGAACGCGGTGTAATCCACGCCGACCGCGTCATCGATCGTCACGGTGTAATTGCCGTCCGCGTCCGCTTTAGCCAAGGCCGCGAGTTGATCGAAATGCGCCGGGGAATCGTGGACGAAGCTTTCCCAGAACGGGTGATCCGTGTGGACGGTGAGTTGAGCGATGGTCGTCGCGTTGCTCTTCACCTGGATACCGCGTTGGTGCTCTTCATCACCCAGGCCTTTGGCTGGATCGTTGTCCGGGTTCAGGCAGTTCGAATACGTCGTCGGCGATTTGAAGCCGATGCGGAAGTTCACGACCTTAGGCAGGGCGGTGAAATCGAAGCTGTTGTCGCTCGAAGTACAGGCGTTGCCTTTCCAGGTCGCGGTTCCCACGTAGAGGACGGCCCAACCCTTCTGCACCATCTCCGCGTAATCAGCGTCGTTCTCGTCGATCTGCAGTTTCTTCGCTGCCGCGTCCGCCGCGACGATGTCGAAGCCGAAGGCATAACGCTGAGTCGGGTCGAAGGCCGCGCCGCCGTTCAGGTTCTGATTGCTGAGGGTCGCGATAGGATAGGCTTGCTCATCGCTTCCGCCTTTGCCGGACAAGGGGCCGCCTTTGTGCAGGTCGATCGCCCAGGGCCCATCGACTTGCGCAACCTTCTTGCCTGTCTGCGATTGATCGCCAGGCGAGAGGTCGGGATTCTCGGACAGCGCGATGTGATCGACCGTCACCAGCACTTTGCTGAACTTCACTTCCCAGCCGTCGACGAAAGCCGGGTCGTCCGCGGTCGCTGGTGGGAAATCATAGCCGCCCAAAGCCAGCACTTCGCCCGATGCGGTGAACTGGATGGTGCCGCCGCCGTTGCTCGTGCTGCCTTTATCATCGCTCTTGTGATGGCAAGCCGAGCCGGCCAGCAGCGAGGCAGCTAAAAGACAGGTACCCGTTGATCTCTTCATGAAAATCTCCTTTGTTGATTCCTGGGGGCTACGACTCACTTGGTCCAAGTGAATTGATAAACTCCGAAATTCGCGATTAAACCTTTATACAAGGCCCCACCGGCTCCCGAGGTGTCGTCGGGGATGCGG
>JASLCY010000602.1 GCA_030151925.1 Oligoflexus sp. | reverse complement strand
TGATTCGGGCCAAGGCCGCGGATATCTCGGTGGCCCTGGCGATCGTCTTCCTGCTCAACTCGATCGCGCTCTTCCTCTTTCCGCCGCTCGGGCATTTCTTTCATATGACGGAGGCGCAGTTCGGACTCTGGGCGGCCCTGGCGATCCACGACACGAGTTCGGTGGTCGGAGCTTCGCTGGCCTACGGCTCGGATGCGTTGGCCATCGGCACGACGGTGAAACTCGCGCGGGCCCTCTGGATCGTGCCGGTGACTCTCGCCGTCGGAGCTTATGCCGCGAAGTTCTGGCAAGAGGCCGAGACGGGCGGAACGCAGGCGCCGCGGAAATATCCCTGGTTCATACTCGGCTTTCTGCTGGCCGCCGCGGTCTATACCTGGCTGCCCTCGCTGCACGCCATCTGCCTGGGGGTGAGTGAAGTCGCCAAACGCCTGCTCGTGCTCACGCTGTTCGTCATCGGCAGCAACCTCAACAAGGCCGCTCTGAAAAGCATGGGGCCACGCCCTCTTATTCAGGGCGTGGTTCTCTGGCTCTTAGCCGCCAGCCTTTCCCTCTTCGCCATCCTGCAGAACTGGATCGCGGTTTAGGCGAGTCGGACTCCGGGACGAAGGGCCTATCGAGACGAGGCCGCTATATTCAGGAACGTGATGCCGTCCTGGAGTTTGGGGTTCACCGCCGTCACCTGAGCGTTGACGCCGAGAGCCGGTGCGCCCTGAGTGAGCAGGCTTTTATAGGCCCAGGTATCGGCATTCGCGAGATCAGGCGTCGCGTCGGCTGGAAAAGCGAGTTCGAGGCGACAGTGAGCGGGCTTCGGGCATTGGATGCGCACATGGTCGGCTTTCACGAGCCGGCCCTGCTTTTTCCCCTCATCGAAGATATAGCCAGCCACGCTGCCGAGCTTGTCCCCATCCTGCCCTTCGATCTTATCGCCGGTCGAGTCTTTATAGGTCGAGAGCCCTTCGGGGGTGAAGAGGCTTTGCGTCGCGTTCTGGCCTTCTTTCTGATCGCGATGCGTGGCATCCGCCTCCGCGTCGCTATCGTAGAACTCGATCTTAAAGTCCACCGTATCGGGCTGCGAGGAATGGCTGTCGCCCGACTTCACCATCTTGCCGTATTCGGTCGCGATGTCACCGATAACGGCGCCTGCTTTCTGCACCAGCTCTTGTTTGGCCTGTTCATTCGCGGGATCGATCTGGATTTTAAACGCGCAGCGGGCGCCTTCGCACTTCAACTTCTGCCGGTTCGGTATGGACAGCTCTTGCAGCAGCCCCTCCAGCCGATCTTCGACCTTCTTTTTCGCCTCGTCGAGTTTGGAGCCGTATGCATTCGAAGCGGTCTGCACCGCCGCGGCCGTAGTCGGGGCTTCGGGAGCGGGTGGGGGCGCAGAAGCGGGCGGGAGCGGCGCGAGCCTATGCTCCGAATCGTGGACGTCCGTCGACTCCTGCTGTTTTTCCAAAGCCTCGTTGATATCGTCCGTCGTGGGATTCGAGGAGACGTGGTTCCGATAGAAACGGACGCCGAACGCCGCAACCAGGGCCAAAAGAATGGCGATAGCGATTTTGCTGAGGGAACGCACGCGATACTCCTGTGAAAAAGCCCCGAAGGCGGATCTTCGGGGCCCAGAGTATCACTTTTTCCGGCTTAGAGTATAGAAGGAAGAGACGAGCTTGTAGGCGAGGTTGAAGATGGGGAGCAGAGGCTTTTCCCACCATTTCAGCTCGAGTTTGCCCGTCGAGAGCAAATACATGCCGACCGGTACGTTCAGGATCCAGCTCGAAGGCGAGAAGTTCATGCCGAGCTGGAGCCAGCGCGCGTCGCAGTACAGGAGGTTGAGGGCCTTCTCCTTCATGAACGCGGTGTGGAACCTCTGCTTGAGGTCGAAGACGCCGACCGTCTTTTTATAGACCGGCACGAGGCTGTCCTCGCAGTTGAGCAGCAGGTAGCCGTAGCCCGATTGCGTCACGATCTTGCTCAGGTGCTGGATGGTGAGGAAGAACATGTCCGAGCCGCGGAAATCAGGGTCCGTGCAGACGCGCGAGGCCTCGACGAAACCCGCTTCCCAAAGCCACTGCGGGATGTCCACGTTATAGCTCACATGCTCCGAGCGCTCTTTTAGGCCGCTGTTGTAGACGATGCGGGCCGCGCACACGATCTCGCCGTTCACCTCGCAGATGATCTGGCGAGCGTGCCTGTCCCAGTTGTCCCGCAGCTTCTCGTGATCGGTTTCGCCGACCCAGCGGCCTTCCTTCTGCGCCGCCTTAAGGCGAAGGCGCAGGATCGCATCCATCTGGGCGGGCGTGTTCGCGTAGCGGAAGAGATAGGCCTTCTCGATCGCGTTCACCTTGAAGCCGCTGGTCCTGAGCTTCTTCACGGTAAGGCCTTTGGTGGTCATGAGCAGGAATTCGGAGATCGCGTTCTGCAGCTGTCCCGAGGCGTTGACGAGGACGCAGTGCACCAGCACCGAATCGTTGCGGCGGACGATGCTCACCACTTCGCCGATCAGGGCGAATTCGCCGCGCACGGGCATCATGAGTTTGAGGTCGAGGCAGAAGCCCACGTAGAGGCCGGAATCCTCGTCCTTCGTCACGAGGCCCATCGTCGCCGACGTGAAGTACGTGACGTTGAAGACCATGGTGCGGTTGAACGCTACGGGGTCGTCGCAGTAGGCCATGGGCATACTGGATTGGCATTCGAACTTCTCGAGGTTCTTGGCCGGATCGAAGTGCTCGCCGCTGAGCTGGAAGCCGAGCTTGATGCGGAGCGAGCCCGAGAACTTCACCTGCGTGGCCTTTTGCAAGGTCGCTTCGATCTTCTTGCTGGTGCCGAACTGGATCGTCACGCGAGTGCCGGGCGTGTCGAGGCCCTGGATCTCTTCGCGCGGCAATACGCCGATGCCGTTGGTCGACAGGTCGTAGACGTCGGCTTTGTAGGTCTTGTGGCCGAACTCGATCACCGCGTCCGGGAATTCACCCCGATAGAAGGTGATGCGCTTGGATTCGCGGCGTTCTTCGAGCAGGGTCAACGTGTTGCTTGCGGTATTGTTCATGGCTTCGTTGTTGAATGGTTGTAGTTTCAGGGCATCCACGGTTCAAACTCCCAGGCGTTTCTTCAGCATGTAAGCGGCCAGGTCCATGGCGGTGTTCTTCGGCACGAAAGGAATCACCTTGGAGAGGGCGCGGTCGGCCTTGTTCGGGATGCAGACGCCGGCCATCACGTTGTCGAGCGAGGCCTTCACCACGTCTTCCGGCATCATGACGAGTTTTTGCGGGTTCGCGCCCTGACGGTCGTGGAACGGAGTGCGCGTCGTGCCGGGGAGCACGAGCTGGAATTGGATGTTCGACTTCTTGTTCTCGCGGGCGACGGCCAGCGCGTAGCTGTAGATGAAGGCCTTGGTCGCCGTATAGATCTGGTTGTTCGGGATGGGGATCAGGGCGTTGATGGACGCCAGGTGGATCACGAGGCCCGAATTCCTCTGCTGCATCTGCGGGAGGATCGCGCGCGTGAGGATGACCGGAGCCGAGACGTTCACCGCGATGATATCGAGGAAGTCGTCGACGTTCTGGTTCTCGAAGCGGCCCTTCAGGCCGAAGCCGGCATTGTTCACCAGGACTTTGACCGAGAACCTCGCGAGCTCGTTCGCGAGCCTCTTCGTCTCCTTGCCGTCGCGGAGGTCGGCGTGGAAGTTGATGATCTTGGAGCTGGTCTTCGCCTCGAAGTCCTTCTTCTGCTCCTCGAGCTTCTCCTTCTCGTTCGACACGCAGATGATGTTGCATCCGGTCGCGGCGAACGAGGTCAGGTAGCAGTACCCGATGCCGCTGGTCGAACCCGTGATCACTACGTAATCGTCGCTCGAGACATTCTTTTGAACCCATTCATTCACGTGCATTAGCTTACCCTCATAAGTTGGACATTATGAATCAATGCCAATTCTTGTTGCGTGGGGATAGGAAGACCGAGGCTCGTCAGCTTCTCTTCGATAGCCTTGACGATGGCGAGCAGGGTCGGATCCATTATCATGCCCGGCTTGATCGTATGCATAGGGCAATGGGCGATCAAATCGTGGATGATCGCCAGAGTTTCCGAGTACTTGCCCTCTAATTCGAGTTCTACCGCCCGGGCGAGGTGGGGCTTGGTGGAAATCTTCCAGTCGATCACTTCCGGAATGTTGTGCTCGAACAATTCATACACCAGGGATTTCGATTTGCGGCCCTTGAGGAGCACGTAGCCCGCGGGGCGGAAGTACTGGTAGCCCTGGTGCATATGCACGAATTCGAAGGAGCAGAGGACGTCGACCGCGAAGGCCTTGGTGATCGTCTCGAGACGGGAAGCGACGTTCACGGTGTCGCCCACTATGGTGCGGTCGAACTTCATCTCGCTGCCGAAGTTCGCGGCCAGCATCTTGCCGTAATGGACGCCGAGCCCGAAGCGGATAGGCGTCTTATGCGCGTTGAATCTCTCGCGGTTCAAGTCCGAGAGGTTGCGCCTCAGCTGGACGACCGAGTGCAGGCAACCGGCCGGGTCGTCGAAGACTATCATCATCGCGTCGCCGATGATCTTGTCCACGCGGCCGCCGCCTTCATAGATGGTCTTGTTGATGAGGGTGAAGTATTCGTTGATCACCTCATAACATTCCATGGTCGAGTGGTTCTCGGAGAAGCCGGTGTAGTCGCGCATGTCGAGGAAGGCGATGCACTTCTCCACGCTGCACGGCTCGAAACGCATCGGATCCAGGCCGTTGTCGAGCTCCCGCACGATCTCGGGGCTTACGAACGCCGTGATCACCTTATCGCGCGTATTCAGGGCCTCGATCCGGTCCTGGAGCTGCTCCATGTACATGACCTTATCGGACTGCTCGCGAAGTTTATCCGCCGTGACCTGCTTGAGCTGCAGGCCGGCCGCGAAAGAGAGGAACAAGGATTGCGCCAGCGCTCCGAGCGAGATGCTCCAGGCGAAGATATTGTGGTGGGGCAGGGAGCCGGAAAGCCAGGCCACGACGACGAAGGCCCCGATCGCGGACGGGATCCAGGAGATCGCGTAGTAGATCGGGATGATGTTGCTCCGGTTCTTCCGCCAGAGGTAGAGGCCGACGACGGGGAAGACGAACATCTGCAGGACGGAGATCAGGCGGACCGGGATGAGGGCCACGGGATCGTTCGCCAGGAAGATGAAGGCGAGGCAGCCCACTTCGATGATAGGGAAGACCAGGAGGGCGAGCCCGAGCTTCGAATAGCCCTTCCGGTTATTGGGATAGAGCTTCAGGAGATCGATCGAGAACACGTACATCGTGATCGACATGAGTTCCGCCGCCAGCGCCGACCACCAGAAATCCAGGTGGAAGGAACCGATCTTCGCCGGCAGGAGCCAGAGATGGAACGAGGTGAAGGACAGGGTGAAGAGGGCGGTCGTGGCGACGAAGAACGAGTAGAGCAGGTAGTTGCGATTGTAATAGGCGAAGTATTGGAACAGGTGGTAGATCAGGAGCGCGAAGAGCCCGCCGACGAGCCCGCCCACCATGACGACGTCGAAGCTCGCCTTCTGCTGCTGGAGATCGTCCGAGCGGGCGATGAGCGAGAGCGAGTTCGCGCGGCTTCTGATCGATAGATAGTAGTCCGTCAGGCCTTCCTTCGCCGTGAGGGTCAAAGTCGGGAAGGCCTGCAGCTTCTTGCTGACTACGGTCGATCCGATTTTGTTCACGATGCGCCCCTGCGCGTCGTAAAGCGTGATTTCCTCGAGGAAGACCGGATTCAGTTCGAGGCCGATGGTCTGGGACGCTGCTTGCGGATTCGAGAGGCGCAGATGGACCCAGGCCGTGGTTTTTTCAAGCGGGAAGGCGAGGTTGCCGGATTCAGGGTGCTGCCAGTCCTGTTCGTGATGCAGGACGTCTTCGATCGTCAGCGTGTTTTGAGCGTCGAGCAGGTAGACCGAGGTTCTGTTGATGTTCCGCACCGTCAACGCATCGACGTCGATGGGTTCAGGAACTTCGGCCAGGGCCGGCCGGCACGTCCCGATCCATAGGATCATCGCGATGATGAGCGTCAGAAACCGCATAAAGTCCTCTATTGATGCCGCAGGGCCTTTCGGAATTACGCGGATTCTGTTGAGGAATTACTGAGCTCAGGAATTGGTTTTTATCGCAGAAATCAACCTAAAGGTCTCTGTTTTCCAGAGGCTATGGGCGCGTGATTAATGGCTCGGAGCGCTGAGAAACCCAAGAATCCGCATTCATGCAGCCGGATTGCATGAAAAATACATTCTCCTGACCGGGATTTAGAACTTCGGCTCGACCTCGGGTTTGTGGAGGCAATCCGTCCAAGCGGAAAGTGTATCCAGACTGTAGCCGAAGGTGACGTCGATAGGATCCACGGTGTTCAGATAACAGGGCGAACGCATCGCTTCGATGGCTTTTCCGGCGTCGCGTCGCCAGTAAAAAAGGTTGGATACCGTCCACAGGTAGCCGTAGTTGTAAGCCGTCGGACCTGCTTTCCAAGCGGCGATGCGGTCCAGCGGAACACGATAGGAGGCTGAGCGCCTGACGGAGATGGCGAGCCCTCTTCTCAGGGCATCCTCCGCTTCGTTCTGCCATCGGTTTTGTTCGTCCACGGCGGCCTCGAGGTTGTTCGCATGTGCCGCGAACTGATAGAGGGCATAGACCTGCTCGGCCCGCAGGCTCGTGATGTCGAGGCTATCCTGAAACTCCTCGTAGATGGGTCGCGCCTGGTTCGGGACCCTCGATTCCAGGTCTTTCAACCTAAGCGAGAACTCCGCGAACCTTTCTTTCATATAAAACAGCAGCGGAGCGATCTCACGCTGATAGGAGGGACTCGCCAGAGCGCCCAGCGGCGAACGAACCGTGAGGAGACCCAATTTATCAGGCTGGGTGCTGGCCACATTGAAGAGGTCCCCGAGATCGTCCCAGGCATCGACGCCTTGTAAATAAGCCTGTCCGCTGCGTTTCACCGGAGTGCTCGGCGTGATTCCGGCAAACTTTCCTCGGATAAGGGTGTCATTCTCAAACTGAATGAGCTCGCTGAGAAGGCTCTCGAACTCATCCTTCGCGGGGCCGAACAGCGAGCTCACCGGTTCTAACGACAAGCGCAGAGCAAGACCGTCATCCTTCACATCCAAATAGGGATTCCAGGCCGCGCGGGCCGCAAGAACATCATTCAGCCAATAGCCCCATTCCCAGCCGCTGGAGAAGTTCACCTGGCCCTGTATCCTGCTGCCCTTCTGAGCCCCGAGCCCAAGTTCACCCGCATCTTCGGCCTTCGCGATAAGACGAAGGTCGGCGAGGCGCCTTTCGCCGTAGATGGGAAGAAAGAGCGGGACATCGTTATCATAACTCACCCAATAGGCGGTTTCCGGATAGAACAGCACGGGACGGCGTCCCGCTTCCCAACGCAGGTATTCGTAGATCGCGGAAAAATCCTGGTTGCCGTAGGTCGGCGCTGGATCCTGGAGGCCGTAGACCTGCACGGTGTGCGGCATCACCGCGAGCTCGGGGTCGGCATAATAGGGGAGGAAGTTGAAATTCAGCTTTTCGCCCGTCACCGGGTTCTGGAAGTCGTCGGCGACCTGGCCTGTGCTCGCATGCACCTTAACCGAAGTGCTGATGCGATAGTTATCCTTCGCGTAACGGGTGGCCTCATTCATCCAGGCGAGCATCGTTCGGTCGTCGGGATGAGTGAATTCGCTGAAGCCCATTTCGATTTCGATAAAGTCCAAACCGGTCGCGGCCAGCCAATCGATAGCATGATGGATCTGATCCACCTCCTGGCCGGTCCTCCTTATCATCGTCCAGGCATGCTGCTGCTGGAAGGCGAGCGGCGCCGTAATCCCGGTCTCGATCCCGAACTCGTGGGCGATCCGATGCAGAGCGCCCAGCCTCGCCTGGCGTAAGGCGCTATCGGCAAAATCCTGCCAGGGTTTCGCCATCAGCAGATACCAGGACACCTGGTTCTGCTTGTTGGCGAGGCACCATTCAAGAAACGCTTCCCATTCCGGCAGCATCTCGTCAAAACCCGCCTGGTCCTCGCTCGCATCTTTTCCCCAGCCGTTCAGAAGATTGGTGAGCTCCAAAGGATGCTGCGTATGAAGATGCCAACGGCGGACGGGCCAACGCGCGTTTTCGTGCTGATCGATAGAGTCCGGGAAAACCAGGGCCTTCGGCACTTCCGGCTGCAGGGGGTGGAGGAATCTGAAGCCGAGGCGTTCCAGCAAGGCATAAGCCGCGAAATGAGCGTTGAGGTTCGGCCGTCTCGCCGATGCCGCACCAAGCGCGAAGTAATAGGTGGTGTTCGATTTTCGGGTGCTGGTTAGGGCGATATCGGTATCGGGCCTTTCGTCGTTGCCGGAGGCCCCGAACACCAGAACGTTCTGCGCCTGGCTCTCGTCCTGTTTCGCCTCGCAGGTTTTGGCTTCCGCATCAACCGCTTGAATATGATGGGTAATAAGCGTGCGGACGCGGGGAGCGATATCGGACCCGAAACAGAGAACGAGCGGGACCGCGGCCGAGGCTCGGCCTGCGCCGGACGCAATCAGGAGGACAGCGAAAGCGATAAGAGTCCGCATAGCTTAACCTCAGTTATTCTGACGCTGTTTTTTTCATAGGTTTTCCGTGAAGGCGTTGCTAACTTGAAGACAGCGACCATCACCGAAAGCCCATGATACATGTCTAGGATTCATGAATCACCTATTGATCCGCCCTGGCTGAAGCATCATCGGCTGCTGCTCGGCATCGCGGCGGGGGTGTATCTCGCCTGGTGGTTCACGGTCGAGGCTTTGCTCGATCATCCGTTCAACCCTCTCGGCAGCCGGCTTTTCATCTGCGGAACCCTTGTCGCGATCCTGTTCTGCTCCTATCGTTCGGTTTGGATCCAGCGCCGCATCAATATCCTTTACGCCTTGGCCGTAAC
>JASLCY010000459.1 GCA_030151925.1 Oligoflexus sp. | reverse complement strand
CTGAACACCAGCCCGCCGTACTCCGCGAAGCGGGGGCGCAGCGAATACTTCAGCCCCGGGTCGTAGAAATGGGCCGAGGAAACCAGGGGGAAATCGATCTTCTTATGGTTGCCGTCGCGCAGGATGCGGAAGGAGACCTTATCGCCCTTCTGCTTGAGGTCGTCGTGCGCGCGCAGGCTGATCCTTTCGCCGAACATCAGGATCTTGCCGTCGAGGCCGATCGGATGCCCGTCGATCGAGAGGAGTATGTCGCCGCTCCGAAGGTAGCCGTAGGCGGGCGAATAACGGGTGACCTCGTTGATCTTCACTCCGCCCTCGCCCGCTTTCATCTTATAGTATTCGCGGGTCGCCTCATTTTCCAAAGCGCCTTCCATGAACCAGATGCCCTGGACCGGATGGCCATCGTAATGCCCGTCCTTGATATCGGCGAGGAAACGCTTCACGACCGGGGTGGGAATGATATAACCCGTGTTCTCCGCGGCCGCCTGCGATTGGAACGCCACGCCCACGACTTTGCCTTTTTGCACGACCGGCCCCCCGCTGTTACCGGGATTGATCGCGGCATCGACCTGCACCAGAAGGTGCGCGTCGGAACCGGTGTGGACATAGCGGCGATAACTCACCCGAGACACCACGCCTTGCGTAATCGAGAGCTGCTCGCCGCCGGTCGGATAACCGATCGTGTTCACGGTATCGCGCACCTCCGGGAAATCGGCGAACTTCATCGGTTCGGCGCCTTTGAAGACCGAGGGGTCCTGCACCTCGAGCAGGGCGAGGTCGCAGTCGTGCGCGACGAAACGAACGCGCGCGGTCACGCGTTTATCGTCGCCGTCCCGCTGCACGGTGATGAACTTGCCGTCGGCGACCACGTGCGCGTTGGTGAGTATCCCTTCCTTGCCTATATAAAAGCCGGTGCCCGAAGAGCCCGTCGTCGGATTCTGCGACCACGGCTGCTCATAGTTGGGAGTTTGCGACACGACGTGGATCTTGAAGAGGGATTTCCGCATCGAGCCCAGATTCACGGCATAACCCTTAGGCGCGACGAAGAGCGCGAGAGACGAGAGAAGGAGGGTTAGGATGAGACGACGATGAGAAAGAGGGAACGAGGCGAAGCATCGCATAGACTTCCCTATCGCTTGGAGTTGTTAGGGTACGCAGCGCGTCCTTTCATTGTCGCTTCCTTGGCTAACAGATACAAGCTGGAAAAGATGAGAGGGAAAATCGCCTCATAAAGGGATGGCTTCTAGTAGCTTACCGAAATGTGCGGGGCGCTCACGCAGAATCCGGGCGTATAGCTTTGCTCGTAGGCGTAAGTCGGCGGCAGGCCGGTCTTCCAATCGAAGACACGGCAGCCGGCAGCGCGCGCCACGCCATCGCCCGCGGCGGTGTCCCACGCGTGCAGCGGATTGAAGCGCGGATAGAGGTGAGCGCGCCCGCTGGCGACCCAGCAGAACTTGATCGAAGACCCTGCCCTCTCATGTTCCGTAATCGCATTGCGCTCTATGAAGTTCGCAATCCTCGGGTCCGGATGCGAGCGGCTCGAGAGGAGCACCCGCCCTTCTTTCCAGGCTGGGACCACGGTCTGGCCCTGCTCCCGGTAGACGCCTTGCGCACCGCTGTAAAGCGCTCGCCACACCGGAGCATAGACCACGGCGTGAGTCGGGACCCCGTCTTCGATCAGCGCGATGTTCACCGTGAAGCTGTCGCGTTTCGCCACGAACTCCTTGGTGCCGTCGAGGGGATCGATGAGCCAGTAGCGAGCAGGCGGATGCGGATAAGTTTTGGGCGGTTCTTCTTCCGAGATGTAAGGGAGGCCGCCCAAATCCTTGAGCCCGGCGATGATGATGTGATGCGCGGCGAGGTCGGCGTCGGTTACCGGCGAGCGATCGTGTTTAGTCTGCACGCCGAAGTCGGCGCGCGCATACACTTCGAGTATCGCTTCGCCCGCTTTGATCGCGAGGGCTTCGAGCGCTTCTATCATCCCGGGGTCTCCTTGTTAGGCTTCGGGGAGGTATGCCTGAACGATCTCGATCTCTTTTGCGATCTCAGCACGTCGTTCTGTCTCGCTCTCAGGGAAGGCGTCGTAGGACTTCTTCAACTTTTTGTGGTAGGACTTTATGACCTTGGCGGCCGCCTCATCACTCAGGGTGTCAGTGCGTTCGGAGGCGGTCATCGCATATTTAAAATCCGAGAGCACCATACGTAACACCTGGGTTTTAAACTTATCTTTGGCTCTCATGGCGTTTTTCATGTCTTCGTTGATTCTATCTACGAGGCTCATCGGGCGCTCCCTTGTCGCAATTTCGTATGAGTACCTCCCTTTGATACCTCGAACCAGCCGTCCCCGTAAAGCGGGGCGAGGAGACAGCCCCAAATATCTGTTGAAGATCCCCATGTTATTCTGCTATTGAGTTACTCCTGCTTTCTCAAAGATGTATTTTTCGAGCTTAAGGGATCAGAAGATGGCAAAAGGTAAAAACGCACGCGAACTTATTCGCCTCGTTTCCTCAGCAGGAACGGGTTATTTCTATACGACTTCCAAAAAACGCGGCGGAGCGAAACTCAACCTCCGTAAGTTTGACCCAAAAGTCAAACAACACGTGATCTTCAAAGAAGCTAAAATCAAGTAATTGGTTTTTAGTCGGTAAAAAAGCGCTGCGCCCCTCGGCCCAGCGCTTTTTTTGTTGGTAAGGAAAGGAAGCCGTGCCTACGAACGCCTCAACTCAAGCGTATATAGACGTCCCGGGCGGAAAGATCTTCGTCCAACGCTGGGATCCTGCCTCGGCCTTGAGGGATGATCCCCTGCTCCTCCTCCACGATTCGCTCGGCTGCGTGGCCCTGTGGAGGGATTTTCCGGAACGGCTCTGCAGAAGCCTCCGAAGGCCCGTGATCGCCTATGACCGTCTAGGTTTCGGTCGATCCTCGCCCAGGCAGGCCCTGCCTTCGGCTCGTTTCATCAACGAAGAGGCGGAGGTTTACCTTCCCGCGTTGGTCTCCGCTTTGAACCTCGATAGATTCACTTTGTTCGGGCACAGCGTTGGCGGAGGCATGGCCCTGGCGGCAGCCGGAGCGTTCGGCGCGCGATGCGAGGCCGTGATCAGCGAGTCGGCTCAGGCCTTCGTGGAAGACCGGACCCGCGAAGGCATCCTTCGGGCCAAACGGGACTTTGAGAATCCGCAGATTTTCGCGAAGCTTGAAAAGTATCATGGCGAGAGGGCCCGATGGGTCTTAAGGGCCTGGACCGAGATCTGGCTTTCCAGGGAATTCGAGACCTGGAAACTCGAGCCCGAGCTTCGGCGGGCGCTCTGCCCTCTCCTCGTCCTGCATGGCGACCGGGACGAATACGGTTCGGTGCGTGTTCCCGAGACCATCGCCGAGCTCTCCGGCGGCCCATCGGAGCTCCATATCCTGGCAGGATGCGGGCATGTCCCTCATCGGGAGAATCCCGACCGCGTCCTCGTCTTGGTCCAGGATTTCCTCACGAGGCATCAGGCTTAAGAAAAGGGGCCTGAGGCCCCCCGCATGCTCAAGCCAACTCTTTGAGCCGCTCTTCCAGACGATCCCAGGTTTCTGTGATGCCCTGCATCATGCCCATATCCATGACGGTCTTGAGCGCTTCCTTCGAAGCATACTCGCCGCGGCTGATGAGCTTCGTTTTACCGCCTTCCTCGACGAATTCCATCGTGATCTTGGTCGAGGGCATGGACTTGTTCTCATTGCCTTCCGGATCCGAGAAGTAGTCGGTGTAGGCGATTTTCTTAGGCTCCTGGATATCGTTGTAAATCGCCTTGCCCCAGGATTCCATGCCATAGAACTGGCCTTGGTTCTTGTCCACGCATTTCATGCAGTAGTGCCAGACCCCGCCTGGCCGGAAATCGACTTTACAGTAGGGCACTTCCCAGCCGCGCGGCCCCCACCACTTCTTCAGATGGTCGGCTTCTTTGAACATCTTGTAGACGAGATCACGAGGGGCGCTGAAGGTCCTTTCGAGGACCAGGACGTTGTCGTTCTCGATGTGGTGCTTCATCTTGTTTGCCATGGCTATGCTCCTTCGTACGGTGAATCTAGGATTTCTTGTTCTTCTGAATCTCTGCCAAGTACTCTTCGAGTTGATCGAATCTCTCTTCCATCGCCTGCGTGAAGGACTTCGACCATTTCTCCAGCATCTCGAAAGGCTGCGCGCGGAGCTTGTAGAGGCGGCGGTTGGCCTCCGCCCTCACG
>JASLCY010000447.1 GCA_030151925.1 Oligoflexus sp. | reverse complement strand
CGCCGTGGTCGCGGCCATAGGCTTTGATCGCGACGTCGGCGCCGTTCTTGTCCTTGAACGAACCCTCCGTGAAGGAGCCGTTATAGGGACCGCGGGCGAATTCCTGCGTGACGATGATCATGAAATCGTTTTCGAGGCCGACCGAGCGGATCCACTTCCAAAGCGCCGCGATCTGCGCCCAGACGGTCGCGGCGAGGCATGGCCGGCTCCGCGTTTGATGCGATAGTGTTTCCTATCCTCGACGTTCGGAGTCTTGAAGATAGGATGGTTGATGTCGTCGATCGTCCCGCGCGGGAGGTTGACCCACAGGGACTTGCCGAGCGTGCCCATGAAGGCGCCGAAGGTACCGGTGACGATGCTGTCCGTCGTGGTCAGGACCTCTTTGAAGGAGCGATCTTCCGCCACGGTCGTAGCGATGAGGTAAGCCGGCTCCAGAGCGATATCGGTGCTCACGTTAATGATGAAAGGATCATTCGAGGGCTGGGCATTCATATCGCAGTTCTTCATCGTGTCGCCGCCGCAGATCTTATCGAGCGCGGGCACCACCATGTAACCGTCGTTGTCGTGCCAGGCCGAATGCGCCTTGGCGGAAGGATCCCACCATGGATGCGCGGGTTTGAGGTTCGGGCTGTTGCAATCGTTCCAGCCGGTCAAAAGCCATTCGTACATGCGTTTCCATTCCGCACGAAGAGCAGGACTGTCGTCACGGAGCGTATGATGAGGATTGACGGTATCCGAAGGGTCTACGAGGTAACCATCCTCATAGGCATGTTTGGCGTTATCGAGGACGGTGAAGACGTTATACCAATAGAGGAGGGCGAAACGTTGCCGTTCACCTGGCAATCCTGGACATAGATGAAAGGGCTCGGCGCCGCATCGGAGTGAGTGCGTTTATCAATGAGCTGTTGCTGCACATGCGAGGACCAGTGGTCGCCTTCGTTCGCGATCCGGTCTTGGCCGCTATGCTCGCCCAGCGTCTGTATCACCTGCAGGTTGGTGGTCTGGCTGGTCATTCGCCAGGGATCGACGCCCTGCTGGATGCCGAGCAGCTTAGCCCAATGCTGTGCGAAGTAATCGATGAAGGCCGGGCTCTTCGAAACCTCATCGGCGAGCTGCTCGAGCGTGAGCGTGCCGGCGATGAAACGATTGCGTTGTTCATCGGACATAGGTGATCCGGTGAGGGCGATCGAGATCTTATCGGCCTTCTTCAGGTCCGTGAAAGACGGTTCGGCTTTCGCCTGGGCAGCGAAAGCGAGCAGGGCGGCGGTACAGACCCATGTGATGATACGTCGCATATAAGCCTCTGGTTCGACAGAGGACTTATCGGTTTCGTGCCTGGGAACTTAATGTGAATTAGAAATAAGGTCGTATATTTTAAATACTGAATAAAAATCGTAAGTTATTAAGCCTCGATACGGCCCAGGATCATTTGGACTTCATCTTTTTCATAGCGGAAAAAGATGGTTTCGGAGGCTTCTATCTTCCAGAGTCCGGCCGCCATGCCCTTCTGCTTTTTAAGGGAGCCGCGGCGCGTCACGTAACATTCACCCGCATAGTCCTCCTTCAAACGCGAACTGTGCAGGGCGAGGATCGCGGCTTCACGCAGGAGCGCGCTGGGCAGGGAGGAGCGGATGTCGGGAGCGACCGGGACGATGACATGCGAGCCCGTGACGCCGACGGCGTGGAACCAATAATCGTTGGAACGCGCGGCCTTCGTGAGTTCATCATTCTCGCGCGCGCCCTTGCCGACCAGGATCCTGTGCCCGGTGCTGCTCTTATAGACCTTGTAGGGCCGGGCTTCCTGGTTGACCTCGCCCGAGCGCTGCGTGGAGACCTGCAGCGCCGGCAGCTTGTACTTCTGGATGATGGCCTGCCAGTAGCCCTGCGATTCGACCTCGGTTTGCAGATGCGCGATGTCTCTCTCGAGATCGCGCGCGTACTGCTCGAACTGAGCGATCTGCTCGCGGCCCATGGACCATTTGCGCTCGATCTTCCTCAGGCGTTCGAAAGCGGCCTCGATATTCCGTCCGACGGAGAGCTCGGGATCGAGAGGGATGGAGAGGGGCCGGCCGTTCTCGGTATAGGCCGCATCGAGTTTGAGTTCGAAGGCCTCGGGCTGCACGAGGTACGCGTAACGCTGCAGGGAATGGGCTTCGAGCTTGGCTTGGTCGACCGCTTCGCGCGCGGGCAGATCCTCGTGGAGTTTGGCCAGGTTCTTCTTCGTGGTCTTGAGTTTGCGTTTGAGCCGCGCGGCGAGTTCCCGCTGATCCGCGGGAATCGGCGCCGCGCTCTCGGTCGGGAGTTCGGCATCGGCGGACTCCTCACCCTCCGCGTCCTCGTTCGGTTCCTGCCGCAGCGATCGCAGGAGTTCGGGCAGCAGGTCGTCCATAGCCTGAAAATCAGGAGGCGGCGTATCCAACCGGTGCTTCTTGGTGAAGGTTCCCTTCTGCCCATAGCTCACCTGCACCGTCTGCTCGGGATCGACGAGAGACGCGAGCGGCGGCCTGGAAAGCGCGACCCTGATATACCAGGGATGCTCTTTCACCTCGCCGGCGAGGAGCGGGAGATAGAAATCGCCGGTCGCCGGATCGCGCAGGAGATCCTTGAGGGTGAAGGTCGGAAGATGCTTCCGCAGTATCTGCACGAACGCGTGGTTCGGCGTCGCCTGGCCGGGTTTTTCCGCTTCGAGGCGAAGGCCGCAGCTTTGCTGCCTGAGGTCGATCGTGAGATGGGTCTTCTTCGGGTAATGCTCGTCGCGGGAGGCCAGGATCTGCACCTGGAAGATGAGGGTATGGTCTTTATTGATCCAGGATTTAAGGGCTTTCAGCTTAGCGGCCATGGTCGGTACCTGTCAGGGGTGAGGCGGTTTTTTCCCGCCGTGGCCCTTCGCGGGCTTCTTGCCCAGATGGATGGCGTTGGCCGGCGGGGCCTCGTGTATTTCCGGATAAAGATCGATCTTGTCGTCAGGATCGTCTTTCGACGGCTCGTAGGCTTGCACGGGGCGGCCGAAATCACCGGTGGCCAGGGCGCTTTGCCGAAGAGCTGGGGTAATATAACCGAGGTTGAACATTTCTTCGATGATCTTCGCGTAACGCTTTTGCCCGAACTCGGTCAGGCTCTTCTGCCGAAGGCCCTTCGACCAGTTGTTGGGGCTCGGGATCACCAGGGCGAGGTGCGCCCCGTCCTGGATCGTGAGCAGTTCCGGTGTGGTCTGGAAATAATGCTTCGAGGCGGCCTGGATGCCGAAGACGCCGTCGCCGAAGTCCACGAGGTTGATGTACCACTCCAGGATCCGGTCCTTGTCGAGGAACCATTCGAGCATCACGGCGCCGAGGGCCTCGCGGAATTTACGGAAAAGGCTCTTTTCGCGGCCTAAAAAGGCCATCTTCACGACCTGCTGCGTGATGGTCGAGGCCCCGCGCGCGTAACGCTTCTGATCCATGTTGAAGGCGATGCTGCGACGGATCTCGCGCCAATCGAGGCCGCCGTGCTCATAGAAGCGGGCGTCCTCGGAAACCATGATCGCGTTGATGGCATGCTGGGAGACGTTATGGATAGGCGTCCACTGATGGCTTTTCGGGCCTATGACGAAGATTTGGGCACCGGTCTTGGGCCAGCGCACGATCTCGATAGGCCCTTCGCGCAGCTGCCAGACCGGAGGCGTGAGGATCAGCATGGTGCCGAAGGCCGCGACCAGCAGGGCAAAAGCCAGGTTCTTCCCCAGCTTCCTCCAATCCTGATCTTTGAGCCCCATGGCGACTCCTAATACGTGAGCGAGACCCCTTCTCCCTGCAGGGCGAAGAGGCTTTGACAAACAGGATCACTGAGGTCGATGCCGCCGGTGCCTGGCTTAATCTTAACCTGCGCCTTTTCAAAAGCCAATTCCACCGAGAGGGAGGTGCTGCCCGGATTGGTCTTCAGCATCTCCTTGATCTTCCGGATCACCTCTTTCTGCTGCTCGAGGGTGCGGCCGTCGGGCTGCGTGGTGCCCTTGAGCTGCAGGGTCGCTTTTTTCACGACCGCCTTGCGCGCCTGCTCGAGGGTCTGGATGCCGGTGACCCGCACGTTGATGCTCTGGCCGTCGAAGCCCTGCCTCACGGAGAGCTGCACGACCACCATGGATTGCGGCGCGGGCTTCTCGCCGGTGATGTCGCCTTCGAAGGCCACCGCTTCCCAGGAGCCGGTCTCGTCCTCGATGTTGAAGTAGCTCATGAGTTTGCCGGACTTGTTCAGGCGCTCGCGGTGATCGGCGAGGAAGGCCATGCAGTAGAGGCCTTTTTTCCCTATATTCTTCGGGATATCGGCGATCTTGATCTGCGCGAAGCGTTTGGCGTCGAGAGGATAGACCTCGTTCGGGTGGCCCGTGAGGAAGACGCCGAGGAGCTTGTTCTCCTTCAGCAGCCAATCAAAACGCGAATAGGGTGAAGGCATTGCGAGAGCGTCCTTCTCCCAGTCCGCGACCTCCGTGGTATCGCCCTCCTCGGCGAAGTCGTCGAAGAGGAGGCGCTGGCCCTGGCTCTTGTTCGCGTGATGGCTTTCGCTGAACTTCACCATCTCGGGCAGGATGCGCATCAGGGTCGCGCGATTGAGCTTGAAGGAGTCGAGCGCTCCGGCCTGGATGAGGAGCTCGACCGTCTTCTTGCCCATCTGGCGAAGATCCACCCGCTTCGCGAATTCCGTCAGCGACTTGAACGGGCCGTTCGTCTGGCGCTCCTTGATCATCGCTTCGATGGACGTGCCGCCCAGGCCCTTGATGGCCGCGAGGCCGTAGCCGATCGTCTTCGGGCGCGGCACGTCGAACTCGAGGAAGCTGCGGTTGATGTTCGGGCCGAGGATCTTGAACCTCAGGCGCCGGCATTCCTCGATGTAGCGGACGAGCTTCTCCGTGTTGTCCAAGTCGCAGGTCATGATCGCGGCCATGAATTCCTCGGTGAAGAAGGTCTTCAGGTAAGCCGTCTGGTAGCTCACGAGGCCGTAGGCCGCGGAGTGCGATTTGTTGAAGCCGTAGGCCGCGAACTTCGCCATGAGCTCGAAGAGGTCGTCCGCGAGCTTGTCGTCGACCTTGTTCTCCTGGGCGCCGGAGATGAAGCGCGTCTTCTGCTTCGCCATCTCCTCCGGCTTCTTCTTGCCCATCGCTCGGCGCAGGAGATCCGCTTCGCCGAGCGAGTAGTTGGCGAGGTTCGCGGCGATCTTCTGCACCTGCTCCTGGTAGAGGATGATGCCGTAAGTATCTTCGAGGATGGGCTCGAGCGAAGGATGCTCGTAGACGATCTCCTGGCGGCCGTGCTTCCGTTCGATGAAGTCGTCCACCATGCCGGAGCCCAGGGGGCCTGGACGGAAGAGAGCCACGACCGCGACGATGTCTTCGAAACGGCTCGGCTTCAGCTTCTTCAGGAGGTTCTGCATGCCCCCGCCCTCGAGCTGGAAGATGCCGACCGATTGGGCCGCGGAGAGGATCTCGTAGACCTCCTTGCGCTCGAGGTCGATCGTCGCGATGTCGAACTTCGGATCCTTGCTCTTCTGGATGAGCTTCACCGCCTTGTCGATCACGGTGAGCGTCTTGAGGCCGAGGAAGTCGAACTTCACGAGGCCGACCTTCTCCGCGTTCTTCATCTCGTACTGCGTGATGAGCTGGCCGCTCTCGTCCTTGTAGATGGGGACGAGGTTGTGCATCCCGCCCTCCGCGATCACGACGCCGGCGGCGTGCACCGAGGTGTGGCGGCTCATGCCTTCGATCTTCAGCGCGAGATCGAGCATCTTCTGGATGTTGTCGTCCTTCTTCGCCTCCTCGAGGATGCGC
>JASLCY010000425.1 GCA_030151925.1 Oligoflexus sp. | reverse complement strand
ATTTCGATGGGCGATTTGAAAGCGACCGCTCCGGAAGGTTCGTAGATGAGGAGCGTCGCCTGCGATTTCTCTTCGCCGATCGCGCCGTCGATCTTAACGGTCATCTTATAGAGCGTGTTCTGGACGAAGTAACCGTCCTGAGCGGGGCCGGTCCGGTGATTCTGCCATTCCTTGAGATCGAAATTCGGCAGACGTTCCCAGGCGTAAGCCGTGGAGAACGAAGTGAAAAGCAGTGACGAACATATCAAGGGCCTGAGCAGGTTATGCATGTGAGAATCTCTCTTCAAGTTGGTGCGCCATGTTTAACATGACCCCTTTTCTTCCGCAACCCTGCCCCAAAAATAAATTTGCGATTCCACGCATCTTCAAGAAATAGCCATAAAATCAATTATTTCCGACTTCCTTGCCAGAGTATCTTCATACCCGAGCTCGAGCATAGGACGCGTACACTCCGGGAAAAAGGCGAGGAAACTGATCAGGGCCTGGCCCTGCTTATCGCGGTCGGAAGCTCCAAGCCCATGAAAAAGATAACGAAGATAGGGCGGAAAGTATTTGAGGAGCGAAGGCAGCACGTCCATCAGGTTCCGCGAAGGCATGAGATTCAGAATGGGGATCTTCCGGAGCGTCGGCCTATCGAGCGAGTCGGGATGCGGGCGGAACTTATCGATGGAATCATTGATGCGGCGGAGGCGTTCGGCATCGGCCGACAGCGGATCCATGAAGAGCGCGTTGAAGAGCTCACCGGAGATCTGCGCTATCGTCGGGGACTTCGGTATGGGCGGCTGCGGATCATTCGCCGAAGGCTGATGTTTTATGCCTATGCAGAGCAGGCGGTCGGCGCCGAGGTGGATCGCGGGGCTGAGGGGCGTCGTCTGCCTTACGCAGCCGTCGCCGTAAAATTGATCACCGATTCGCACGGGCGGGAAAAAGACCGGAATCGCGGCGGATGCCAGCACATGATCGATGGTGAGGCGTTCGCTCCTCCCTTCGCGCCCGGCTCGTTCCCAGTTGTCGATCCCTTCGCCGGATTGGAAGAACGAGACGGTTTTATCCTGGAAGTACTGGAGCGTGGAGAGGGCGATCGCATGCAGGCTCCCGGATCTAAGGTGGTCCTCGATGCGATCGAAGTCGATGTTCTTGTGGATCAGGTGATGGAGGGGACGGGTGTCGAGCAGATAGTTCGCCCGCCTCGTGCCGTTCACCCCACCGAAGAGAGTACGCGTGACCCAGGCGAAGGCAATGCCGGTCAAGGACATGCTGCTGGTCCGATAGATATTCTCGAGCTGCAGGTTAAACCAGAGTTCATGAAGGCTTTCCGCGGCTTCGACCCAGTTCGAGGCGCGCGCGGCAAGATAGGCGGCGTTGATCCCTCCGCCCGAGGTTCCGGCCAATATTTTGAAGGGGATAGTCTCGCTCGGCAGGATGTCCTTCAATGCCCGGATAACACCCGCTTGATAGGCGACCCGCGCTCCTCCACCCGTTAACACCAGGCCCGTCTTCGGCTCTGACATAGATCCTCCATGATGAACGATGGCGGAGACCGGGGCTTCGGTGTAAGAACGTTCGGTTCCGGAACGCGGCCCCTTCAAGAGGCGAACTGAACTTCATGTCAACAATTCTCTACAGCCCCATCGGCACTCTCAAGAGTCCCTTCCGTGAGAAATTCGGAGTGCCTCGCCAAGCTCTTATGATGCGCGAAGCTCTCGGAGTCATCAAACTGAATCCTGATCCCCAATTTCCCCTAGCGCTGCGAAGCCTCGAGCAGTTTAGCCATATTTGGGTGCTCTTCGTCTTTCACAAAGCCCAAGGCGCCTGGCATCCCCTTATCGAAACGCCGCGGGTCGAGGCAGGCGGGCGGATGGGGGTGTTCGCGACTCGTTCCCCGCACCGCCCCAACAACATCGGGATGTCCGCCGTTCGCCTCGAGCGCATCGACTGGAAAGCGCCGGGCGGCATAGAGCTGCATATCTCCGGCGTCGACCTGCTCGACGGGACGCCGGTGCTCGATATCAAACCCTACGTGCCCTATGCGGATTGCATCCCCGAGGCGAACTCGGGTTGGATCAAGACGGAGATCGTGAGTTATCCGGTCGAATTCCAGGCCGAGTCGCTGGCCGCGCTCGAGGCTGCAGAGCAGGAGCACCCGCGCCTCAAGGCCTTGATCGAAGAAACGGCTTCGCTCGACCCGCGGCCGACTTCCCAGCGCCGGGCGCATCCCATAGCCGATCCCGCCAGCGAAGGATTGAGGTTCGCCTTCCGCATCCTCGATTACGACGTCCATTGGGTGATTCGGGATCGGGGCATAACCATCGAGCGTCTGATGAAGCTCGACGGCCCTCAGGTTTAAGCGACTTTTTCAGCCAGGACACGGTAGGTGTTCGACCAGCCCGGGCGTCTCAGGAGAGGCGCAAGGATGAGATCCAGCGTCCGCGAGAAGGCGAGGAAGGGGATGGCCGCTCCGTAGACGACCGCGTTACGAGCGCGCGCCCAGGCCGAAGAACGTTTGAGCCAGGGTTGATCGATCGGGCCGGCGAGCCGGTTGAAGAAGAGGCCGGTGGCGAGCACGAAGTCCGAGGTCTGGTGGGCTTCGCCGCGATGCCAGGTGCGGGCTTCGAAATTATGGGCCTTGAGAAGCTTTTCGAGGTTTCGGGTCGAGAGGAAGTGCTGGTGCTGCGGCTGCAGCCACGGCAGCCAATAGGCTCCGAACCAACGGGCGAGCCGGCTGTCGGGATCCGGCAGCTCGATCAGGAGGCGGCCGCCCTTCGGCAGGAGCTTCGCCGCCGCTGCGATTTCCGAAGCGGGATCACGCGTATGCTCGAGATAGTGGCTCATGCTCACCACATCGTAGCGTTCTTCGCTGGCTATGGCCGGCGCCAGCTCCGGAAATAACCCGCGATAGGATTTGTCGGTCCAGCCGCGCCTTTCGGCGAGTTCCACGCCTTCATTGAGATCCAGGGCATCGAAACGCACGTTCGGCCAGACGTCGCGCGCGACGGAGCAGAAATGCGCGTGGCCGCTGCCGACAT
>JASLCY010000598.1 GCA_030151925.1 Oligoflexus sp. | reverse complement strand
CTTACGGCCTTCGCGCGCGTCTTCTCGATTTCTATGCGGAGGTCTTCCGCGGAATTGTCCTTCTCCGTCACCGGCCAAGACCAGGAGTGGCAAAGGGGATCGCTTTCGACTGCAGGGTCAGTAAGGACGTTGGAGCCCCGCTGGACATGGATGATCGTGATATTGGGGTTACGACGATAGGATCGCACTGTCTTTATGAACGTTGCCAGACCACCGGATCCGTCCCCCGCATCGGTGATGACCGCATCGAACTTCTCGTCGGCGAGCAGCGTCCGCGCGAGTTCGAAGCCGAGCACGTTTTGGACTTCGGCCCAATTCTTTTTTGAAAGATAATTCGAACATGACATCCGAAGATCGACATTGGACATCACCACCATCAGTTTGCAAAGTGTGCTGTTTCCGCTCAACTCGTTCTCCGGGATGTAGATAGCTTTACAAATTCTATCCAATCGCACTCCAGCTTTCAATGACCCGGCATTGAAAAAGGGCGTTCCCCGGCGGGAGCGCCCTTTGAAGATAGACTCGATTGTATGATTCTTACTTTTTCTTAGCTTTTGATTTCTTCTTCGCTGCGGGTTTCTTCGCCTTAGTCTTGGCCTTGCTGGTCTTCTTAGCGGTTTTGCCCTTGGTCGGTTTCTTTGCGGCGGCTTTCGTCTTGGCCTTAGCCTTGGCTTTTTTCGCCGGCGCTTTCTTTTTGCTCACGCCGGCCTTCTTCGTGGCCTTCTTTTTAGCGACGGCTTTTTTAGGCTTCGCTTTCGCCTTGGTTTTGGTTTTCGCCTTGGCCTTAGGCTTCGCTTTCGCCTTCGATTTGGCCTTCGCCTTAGCGGGCGCCTTGGCCTTCGCGCGAAGCGGCTTCACGTTATCTTCATCGCCCGAGGATTCGAGCTCGAGTTCGATATGATTGAGGTGCTCGAGCAGGAATTGCACTTCTTGCTCGAGCGTAAAGGGATTTTCGAGTTCGTTGATATCGTCGATGATGTACTGCAGGTGGGCGCGGAGCTTGCTATCCATCTGACTGAGCAGATCTTCGTAGGGGTCCAGTCTCAGATAAGCGACCAGGATGGAACGGATCGTCGTTACGAGGCTGGGATCCGTGCGGATGATGGAGTCGACCAGGGCCACATAGTTCTTCGGGTCAAGATTCATAAGATCCTCCTTGATCGTATTGTACTGGACTTGACCCAGAGGTCAAAGCGTAACGATGCCCTCGATCTTCGCCGCCGACCGGTAGACCGCGACCACTTCCTCGGCGCTGTCCATCATCGCGTTGAGACTTATCGAAACATACTTTTGGTTCGCTGAACTCCGCTCCTGGACGAGGCCGGCGGGCATGATGCTCAGCAGCTCGCCTTTTTTGGCTTCGGGAACGACGAATTTAAAGAGATAAGAACTGGGCCACTCGTGAGTTTCATCGAGCTTATTTTTAAAGCTATGGTATGCATCCATTGGCCTTTTCCTTCGTTCATAAGGGGAAATGAGTGCTGGTATGCTGTTATAGCACAAGTATTCGTGAGAAAACTACGCGAAAATCCGGTAAAGAACTCCGAATTCAGCGTGACGGATTAAGGCTAACTATTTGAAATATCAGTTTTTTTGAGACAACCAAAGGATGGCCATCATGCCTCTACCAGCTGATAGACCCCTCGCCGACCGCTACAGGCCTCAACTTGCCGAAGAACTGATAGGCCAGGAAAAGATTTGGCATGAAGGCACTCCGCTTTGGCGTTTGGTTCACGCCGATCGTTTTCACTCGCTCCTGTTCTGGGGCCCTCCAGGCACCGGGAAGACCTCGCTAGCCCGACTTATCGGCCATATCCTGCAGCGTCACGTTGTTGAACTTTCATCGGTGGAGGCCGGAGTCAAGGACATCCGCGCCGCGATCGAGGACTCGAAGAGCCGCATGCAGCTCGGCGATAAGGCCAGCATCCTCTTCCTCGACGAGATCCATCGTTTGAACAAGAGCCAGCAGGACTCCCTGCTTCCTTCGGTCGAAGCCGGGCATATCAAGCTCATCGGCGCCACCACCGAGAATCCGTCCTTCTCGGTGAATAACGCGCTCCTCTCGCGAAGCCTGACGATCGGCTTCAGCAAGGTCTCGGCCGAAGCCCTCGGTAGGCGCCTGAAAGTGATCGCCGAGCGGGAGAACGTCGCGCTCGGCGATGATCTGGCGACGGCGCTCGCCGACGCCGCGGACGGAGACGTGAGGTCGGCCCTGAACCTGCTCGATGCCTGCTTCAGCCTGGTCGATCCCGGCGAGACCCTTACGCTCGAGAAGGTGAAGCCGCTGCTGGGCACGATCGCGCCGCACTTCGATAAAAAAGGCGATTATCACTACGACATCATCTCGGCCTTCATTAAAAGCATCAGAGCCACGGATCCCGATGCTGCGGTGTATTACCTCGCCCGCCTCCTGCACGGCGGCGAGGATCCCGTCTTCATCGCCCGGCGCCTCGTGATCGCCGCCAGCGAGGACGTGGGGAACGCTTCGCCGACCGCGCTCCTCATCGCCGATGCCGCGTTGAGGGCCGTGAAGGAGATCGGCCTGCCCGAGGCCCGCATCATACTCGCCCAGGCGACGACGTTCCTCGCCTCGAGCCCCAAATCGAACAAGAGCTACCTCTCGATCGGCGAGGCGCTCTCGGCCGTGGAAGCCACGGGCGACCTGCCGGTGCCGCTGCATCTCAGGAATGCCGTCACGCGCTTCATGAAATCCCAGGATTACGGCAAGGGCTACGTTTACGCTCACGACAACCCGGTGGAAGCTGCTAAGATCAACAATCTGCCGACCGAGCTGAAAGGCCGGAAGTTCTACCAACCTTCGCAGCATGGCAGCGAGAGGGCCTTCGCCGAGCTCCTGCAGAGGCTGCGACCTGCGGATTGAGGATGCGCTTGGAAGAGTGGTTCGTCTATCTCGTGCGTTGCGCCGACGATTCGCTCTACTGCGGAATCGCGAAAGACCCCGACAAACGCTTTACAGCCCATCAAAGCGGCAAAGGCGCCCGCTATACGAGGATTCGCCGGGCGATGGAGCTCGTATACCGCGAGGGGCCTTATACGCACGGCGACGCTCTACGCCGCGAGATGAGCATCAAGCTCCTATCAAAAGCCCGTAAATGGCACCTTGTCAGCCCTCCCCAATGATGAGAAAATTAATTTACAGATCCAGTTTTAGCTTTGCGATCCGCAGACTTGAGTCCTTAAGCCACTGAAACCTTTGGCTTTCGATTTCAAGCTACGGTTTTTATTCGCGAATTCGGGGTGAATTCCGCCGAGTGGCGTCTTGCGTCTGCGAGAGGAGCCCGGGAATCGGCCGGAGCGCGCCGGCGCTCAAGTTTTTCGCGATTTCTTAAGCCCTTGTGATCACGGACGTTTCTTTAAACTTTTGCGAATTCTTTCGTTTAGGCGTTAAAGCCCGGAAAGTTCAGCCGATAGGAGCTATA
>JASLCY010000596.1 GCA_030151925.1 Oligoflexus sp. | reverse complement strand
GTCTGATATTTTGGTCGGTTAGATTAAGCCAAAAAGGCCGATCTCAAGAACGAGATCGGCCTATATTTTCAATATTCATTGATATCGATTAGTGAGGATGAGCCTCATGTTCACCGGAGGCCTCGTGGCCAGGCGCCTGGTGGTTGCCCTCGGCGTTGGGATGCTCCGTACCGGCTTCCTCTTTACCGTGATGCTCATGCTCCCCTTCTTCTTCACCCAGGTCGAGCGGCGTTCCGCAGAACACGTAGTCGTGGGTTGAACAGGCCGGGCGGACGGCAATGTTGAGCGCGTAGGCCGCAACCATCGAACCAAAGATAAAAAACAGCATGATCGGGATAAGCCTGTTGTCCCAGCGGGAGATGTAAGCTTCAGCGTCGAATTTTTTTGACATGACTTCCTCTAATCAATCTAAACCAGCATCCTTTGTACCGAAAAAGTCCCAGAGCGCCAAGAACCTTCGCGGGAAAATCCGATGCTACCATTTGGTAAGCCTATTAGCCCCGGAACTACGTTTTGGTCGCCTGATACCCGCAAATTTTACCTTGGCAAAAAATATAGCGCAATGAAATTACAGATGAAAAACTCCGACAACCGGCCTGGCACGAACACTGCTGAAGGAGAAGCTGCGGAAATCACACTCTAACAAGGACAGTCTATGAGCCAGTACAAAGCCGAGTATATCTGGATTGACGGAACGAAACCGACTCCTCTCCTCCGGTCCAAAACGAAAATCGTGACGACAGGCGAAGAGCCGCCGATCTGGGGCTTCGATGGCTCCAGCACGAATCAGGCCCCGGGCAAACAATCCGACTGCGTTCTGAAACCCGCCTTCGTCTGCCCCGATCCGATTCGCGGCGGCGATCACAAACTGGTGCTCTGCGAAGTCCTGTCCCCCGACATGGCCCCCCATCCCAGCAACACCCGCAGCAAATGCACGATGGCCGAGGAACGCTACCGAACGCACGATACGTGGTTTGGCCTCGAGCAGGAATACACGCTCTTCAAGGACGGTCGCCCGCTCGGCTGGCCGGAGCAAGGTTATCCGGCCCCGCAGGGTCCCTATTATTGCAGCGTCGGCGGCGACTACGTCTTCGGCCGCGACATCGTCGAGGAACATCTCGAGGCCTGCCTGCAGGCCGGTTTGAAAATCAGCGGCATCAACGCCGAAGTCATGCCGGGCCAATGGGAATTCCAGGTCGGCCCCCTGACGGCCGTGGCCTGCTCCGATCAACTCACCGTCGCGCGCTGGCTCCTCCAGCGCATCGCCGAGAATCACGGCGTGCAAGTCAGCCTCGAGCCCAAACCGGTAAAAGGCGACTGGAACGGCACCGGCTGCCACACCAACTTCTCCACCGCCTCCATGCGCGGCTCGCTCGAATCCTGCGTCGCCGCGGCGAAAGCCCTCGGCGAACGGCACGAGCTCCATATCGCCAACTACGGGGCCGGCATCGAAGATCGCCTGACCGGCCAGCACGAGACCTGCTCTTATAAGGAATTCCGCTTCGGCGTTTCGGATCGCGGCGCTTCGATCCGCATTCCCTGGCAGGTGGAAGTCGACGGCAAGGGTTATATCGAAGATCGTCGCCCGGCGGCGAATTGCGACCCTTACACCGTCACGCAGCTGATCACGGAAACCGTCTGCTCACGCATCGCCTAAGCCATCCGCCCTCTTCTCGGGAAAAGAAAAACCCCGTCCCATGCGTGCATTGAACGGGGATCTTACTTAAGCTATCTGACACCTGAAGCCTCAGCATAAAAAAAACTTCCGCTTCTGAAAAGAGAAAATCTTCGCTCCAATTTTACTAAAACCAAGCTGTCATAGCGTTTTTTTCTAAACAAGTCATTCAATCACCCTTCGCTACGCGCCGTCCTCTTCCTCGTGAATCTCAGCGAGCTGAGCGTCCAAAGCCGCGAGCAGCGGGAAACGCGCCGCGAAAGCCGGTACGCTCCGCACATGTCCCGAAAGATAATCCGCTTCGGTGCGACGCCCCAGCCTTCGATCACGCGCCATCGAATTCTCGTTATCGGCGGTCGCTTCGATAAGGCTGTCGAGCCCTTCTTTTAAAGGCTTTTCTCGCCCTCGCCACTCGGGCCAGAATTCGCACCCTAACATAAACACTTCATGGCAGAGAGACTTGTACTCCTCGGCATGCAGCGTAACGACATCGTGATTCCGTGCCAATTCATAGACTCCGCAGAGCGTGTTGAGCACGGTATTGAAATACCATTTCTCCTTCCGCCGCGCGCAGACGTCTTCGTCCCAGATGAAACGCTCGGACGCGAGGTCCTGGAAAAACAGCGATTCCGCCGGTTTCTGCGGGCGTTTTGCGCCCCACCTCACCTCGCCTTTCGCCGACAGCACGAGGCTGCCGTCGTCATTGAACCTGGCGCCGCGCGTGACGATGCCCTTCATGAGCTCGAAGCCTTCGGAGCCTCGCCGCTCTCGGCTCAACTCTGGTTCGACATAGCCGTTGCAGAGGAGGACGAGCGTTGAAGCCGGAGGGATAGCCTTGCGCCATTGCAAAAGCGCAGGCACCAAATCGTAGGCTTTCGTTGCGAAGAGCCAAAGGCGCGGTGTTTCATGCGAAGAAGAGCCAGCCAGCGAGAGATTGTGACGCTGGCCGTTCACGAGAACCGTCTGGGTAAGAGCGATGGGTCCGCCTCGGCCGTAGAGAAGAGGATTATGACCCGCCGAGGCCAAAGAGAAGGCTAACATTTGGCCGATAGCGCCATTGCCGATGATCGCGACACTCATGGGGTGAATCCTCCCTTGAGTGTTAAGCTTATTTGATGGCGTCGATCACGTTCAAGAATTTTGTCTTATCAGCAGCGGAAAGAGACTTGCCGAGAGGCATGTTTCCCGAGTCGATACGCGAGCGTGCCGCGGCTTTGTTCTTGCTCCAGTATGAATTCTTGCCCATATCGGAATGGCAAGAGAGGCAGTTCGCTTCCACCAGGGTCTTGAGATCGCCCGTGATCGGCGAATTGTCGTCCGAAGGATCATTCGCGGTTCCGACCTTGGTCTGCTGGATCTGGTCGATGACCTTGATCCAGTCGAGTATCACCTGCTTTTCGCTGGTCGACATCTCCTTGCCGATCTTGGTCTCGTAAGGAGGCATCGAGCCTTTGGTCGTGGCGGGCAGGCTAAGGCGAGCGATCATGCTGCTCTTGAGCGTGGCCCAGGTCTCCGGTTTTTCATAGCCGTCGTCCAAATGGCATTGGGCGCAGAATTGATCCGACAGCGCCTTCACCTCTTCCCAGGTCGGAGCCGCCTTCTTCACGTCGCCGGCGACTTGGGCGAGGAGCTTGCCCGATTGCGTCTGGACGAAGATGCTCTCGGCCGCGACGGGATTGTTCTGCTCGCGGAAGCGGATCGCCATGCGAACGCTGGGATCGCCCTCGGGAAGATTGATCTCCTGCTGGAGCAGGGTCCAGGCGCCCTTATCGATGTAATACCAGACCTTGGTGCCGTCCGTGCCCCAGAGGGTGCAGTGGAGGTTGCAGGGATAGACTTGGGTGATGCCCGCGGGCGCCGAATCCGGCACGACGAGTTTCGCGTCGGTGTCGCCGGCGATGATAGCGTTGATCTTATCGCCGAGCTTGTAAGCGAGGAAACCGGGGTTCACGGCCAGCGGCTTTTGCGCCTTGAAGGCGTCGGTGTTCTTCACGCTCACGATCTTGCCGCTGAGGCCCTTGAGCGAAATCACATCGGCCGTCATCGCCAGGGAACCGCTGTCGCGGAAATCATAGAGCGTCGTATAATCGGTGACCTGCGGATTGGAATGCACGGAGCTCCAGGTCGCGCCCTTGAAGTCGTAGGCGATGCTCGTGCCGTCGGCGTGGGAAAGCACGACGGACGTCGGCGAGATCCAGGTGATCTCGGTCGGCTTCGTGAAGTCGAAGAGCTTCTGCGCGTCGTCGCCGTTGACGCTGGCGAGGCTGAGTTTGTCGGGCTCTTTGTAGGCGTCTTTGGTCTCGGCCTGGCCGTCGGCGCCGATCGTGTTTTGCGACCCACTCATGGCCGGTTTGCTCGGAGCTTTGGCGCACGCGCTGGCGAGTATCATCAAGGTAGCCAAAGT
>JASLCY010000394.1 GCA_030151925.1 Oligoflexus sp. | reverse complement strand
GACTTCGGACCGACGGTGCGCAGCTCATAGCCGCGGAGGTCTTCCGGCCCCCCCAGGCGATAGCGCGTGAGGATAGGGATGCGTTGATCCCCGTTCTGCCAAAGGAGCCCGAAATCGCCGTAGAAACGGAAATACGTACGATACGTGTCGGTAAAGTCCACGGGCAGGAACAGGGCCGCCGAGGCCAGGGTCTCGAGGTACTGGCGCGTACCGCCGAGGAGCTTGCCGCCGGTGAACTCCTGGCTCACGCGGACGTCCGAACCTTCGCTCGGGTCGATATAGTTGTTGGTCGCGTTACGGGAGACGCCGAGGATGATGCTGTTCTCGCGGCCCGCTTCCACGAAGCTGCCTACGAGGGCGGTCTGCGAGTTCACGCCGATCGTCGACAGGCGATAGGTGATCGAGGCGCGCACGAGCTCGATGATGCGGCGGCCGATGGTGACGCTCGCGCCCTTGCGCTCCTCTTGGACGTCCACCGTGTCGGTGACGAGGCGGACTTCGTTGCGGAAGAAGGTGCTGAAGCCGAGCGACCAGTCCGAATCGTTGACGCGCGGATCGGTCCAGCCGAGTTCGAGGGAGTAGTCCTTACCGCCGTTCCAACGGCCGGTGAGGGTCGTCCTCCAACCCCGACCGCTCTGGTTCTCCTCCGAGTACTTGCCCTGGCCGAACCACTTGTTCTGACCTGCTTCCGCGCTCGGGCTGAAGCCCATCGCGGCCTGCAGCTGCCCGGTCGGCTTCTCCTTGACCTTGATCTTATAGTTGAGGATCTGCGGATTCTTCTCGTCGCGCTCCCGCAGAGTCTGCACCTCTTCGAAGTAGCCGAGGCGCTCCATGTTCGCCTTGGACTTCGTGAGGCGCGTGCCGCTGTAAAGCTCGGAGTCCGCGACCTCGAGCTCGCGGCGCAGGACGTTGTCGCGAGTCTTCGTGTTGCCGATGAAGGTGAAGTCCCCGAAGTAGACCTTCTCGCCCTTGGTGATCTCGTAGTTCAGGTAGACGAGTTTCTTCTCGCGGTCGTAGCGATGCTTCGGGTTCACGTCGACGAACGCGTAGCCCTTGTCGCCGTATTTGTCGATCAGCATCTCCACGTCTTTGCGGAAGTTGCCGAAGCGGAAGAGCTCGCCCTGCTTCAGGAGCATCCAATCCTTCATGTCCTTTTCCGGATAGAGGATGTCGCCGCTGAACTCGATGCCGCCGACGCTGTACTGGATGCCTTCCTCGACTTCCATCGTCAGGCGCACGAAACGCCTGTCTTCCTCGATGATCTTGATCGGGTTGCCGACGTTGACCTCGGCGAAGCCCTGGTCCTTATAGAGGAAGCTCGTCACCTCCACGTCGCGCTTGATGAACTCGTCGTTGTAGACGGAGCCCGGCGACGAGAAGTTCGAGAGGCGCGTATAGGGCTTCGAGTAGAATTTATCGATCAGGTCGGCGTCGCTGAAGTAATGGTTGCCCATGATGTGGACGTCGCCGACGAGGACCTTGCCGCCTTCCTCTATGTTATAGATGAGGCTGACTTCGTTGGGGTTCGAGGGCGAGGGCTCGAGCTTGTAGGTCGCCTTCGCGAGGTAGAAGCCCTTCTCGAGGTATTGTTTCTCGATCATCCGCAGGTCGGCGTTGATCTTGGTCTCGTTGACGATCGTATAGACCTTCGTCTCGAGCTTGTCCTTGAAGTCGTCCTCTTTCAGCTCGGAGAGGCCCACGAACTGGATCGAGCCGATCGCCGGCTTCTCGACGACTTCGACGATGACGCGGATGCCGGCGCCGGCCGGCTCCTTGTAGACGCGTATATCCGAGAAATAGCCGAGTTCGTGCAGATGCTTGATATCAGCGCGGATCGAGGCGGGATCGAGGTCGGACCCTTTCTGCGACTTCAGCACTGTGGTGATCGCGTCGGCTTCGACCTTATGGTTGCCTTTGACGACAACCTCTTCGATGCGCTCCGCGGCCAGCAGAGGCGTCGTCGAGCCGAGCGATAAGAGGAGAAGAAGTTCGAGTCTCACCAGGATCCCCCGTAATCCACAATATTTCCGTCTTCCATAACGACCTGATAAGGCAAGCGCTTCGCCAGTTCGTTATCGTGGGTCACGAGCAACATCGTCACCTGCGACCGCCGACTGAGTTCCACCAGTATCTCTTCCACGCGCTCGCCGCTCTTCTTGTCGAGGTTGCCGGTCGGCTCGTCGCAAAGAAGAATGGGCGGTTCCATCAGCAGCGCCCTGGCGATGGCCACTCGCTGCTGTTCGCCACCCGACAGTTCAGAAGGACGGTGCTCCAGACGGTGACCGAGGTCGACCGCTTTGAGGAGGCCCGCCGCTCTTTCGCGCAAGGCATCGCGGCTGACGCCGGCGATGAGTCCTGGCATTATGACGTTCTCCAACGCGGAAAATTCTGGGAGGAGATTGTTCATTTGAAAAACGAAGCCTATCGTCCTGTTTCGGAAGGCAGACGCGTCTTTATCGGACAGATTAGATACGTCTTTTCCATTAAGTGCGACAGAGCCAGAGCTTGGAGTATCAAGAGTGCCGATCACATGCAACAGCGTACTTTTGCCTGAACCAGACCGACCCGTGATCGACACCAGCTGGCCCTTCCTCATCGTCAAATCCACCCCGCGGAGGGCGTGGACCTTCTGATTCGAAACCTGAAAAGTTTTGTGCACGTTTTTAAGCTGGATGATCGTATCTGTCACGAGTACCTCAAGCCTTGCGAAGGATTTTGCCGAGCGGCGATCATGGCGGGATAGAAGGCTCCGAGCAGGCTCAGAGACCACGCCGCAGCGCAGATCACGATATAATCGAAAGGAAGATATTTAACGGGCAGGCTCCGGAGCGACAGCAGGTTGGCCGGTAGATCCGCGTAACGGAGCTGCTGGAGCATGAAGCAGAGGCCGAGGCCCAGCAGCAGGCCGAGCGTTATGCCGACCGTCCCGATGGTGAAGCCCTGCAGGAGATAGAGGCGACCGATGTCGCGCTGGGTCATGCCGATCGACCGGAAGAGGCTGATCTGCTGCTTTTTGTGATAGACGGTCATCATCATCGTCCCGCTGATCGAGAAAGCGGCGACGAGCACGATGAGGAGCAGGATCGAACCCATCGTGTACTTCTCGAGCTTCAGCGCGAAGAGCAGAGCCGAGTTGGTGTCTTTCCAGCTCTTGCCCTGCAGCTCGTCCTTGCCGATCTTCGCGAGCCGGCCCTTGTATTTTTCGATCGAGAGCGGATCCTTGGAATTGATGCCGACGCCCGATACGTACTGGTCCTCGTCGAGCGAAGGATCGTAGTCGGCGAGGAATTTGCGCCCTTCGTCGAGCGACACGACCGCCCATTTTGAATCGTAGTTGAACAGGCCGGTGTGGAAGAGGCCCGAGACGATATAGGAGCGCGTGATCGTCCCGCCGCCGAGGATGGTCGAGGAGGAGGCGGCCTCCGGGCTCAGCACCACGATCTCGTCGCCGATGTCCGCTCCGAGCTGCGAGGCCAGGCTATCGCCGATGACGATGCCGGGCCATTGCGCTTTTTCGCCCTGATGCATGATCGAAGGGGAATGCGCGCTGCCGATCGAATCGAGCCGGCCTTCGGTCATCGACGTATCGAAGGCCCAGAGCGCGCCGCCGACCTTCGGATCGATGCCGAACAGCACCACGGCGGAGAGGTGCTTGCCTTGTTTGAGCACCACGTCCGCTTCGGTATAAGGCTCGATGCCTTCCGCGTCCGGGTAGAGTTTCCTGAAGCGCTCCAGCGGATATTGCTTGAGGCTGAAGCCGGCGAGCGGCGTCTTGTTGATGATTTCGAGGTGGGGTTGGCCCTTGAGCATCTTGTTTTTAAGGTCGAGCTCGAAACCGCCCATGACCGAGAGGACCACGATCAAGGCCGCGACGCCGATGGCGACGCCGAGTATGGAAAACGTAGTCATAAACGAAAGACCGTGACGACCCTTGCGGGCGACCAGATAGCGCCACGCTGCCCATTGCAAGAACTGAAAATTAGCGCCACTCGCCACGAAGCGTCCTCATACCACGTCACTCTCACAGTGACCTTGTTGTGTAGCGGACATAGTATGTTGAGTTCGTGGTATTTTTCAAGGAATACAAAGGGCTAAGGAAGAATTGACAGATAGAAAGCGACATGGGACCCTTTTGTTATAGTTTGCAGAGACGAACAGGATGCTTTCATGAATAATTTTTTGATTGTTGATGACGATGCTGACCTCGCGTCCATCGTCGAAGAGAAGGTCAAAGCCCTGGGCCAGTGTACGGTCTGCTCCTCAGGTCATGAGGCGATGGAGCTCCTCGAGACGGCGCGCTACGATGCTGTGGTTACGGATTACATCATGCAGGGGGGCGATGGCGGATCGCTCGCTCATTTTTGCAGCAATCGCCGTATTCCGGTGCTTGTCGTGTCGTCTTTTCCGGAGGCTCAGATACGGCCCTATCTCCCGCCCTACGCGGCTTTCGTGAATAAGTTCCACGCCGTTCGCGGAACGACGCTGCAGGACAGCTTAAAAGCTTTGCTGGCGCAGACCCTCCCCGATTGACGTAGATGGGGCTTGGATAAAACTTGCGTCTGCGTCGTTCCTCCCGTAGACAGGATCTCCAGCTGCCTTGGGAGGAACCATGTTGACCGCTGCTCCTACGCCAGACGCGTCTCGTTTGTCGCGTCTGGGCGTTGAATTCCCTTTCATGATCGCCCCTATGGTAGGGCTTACGCACGTCGCGTTCCGCGCGACCGTCCGGCATTTCACCCCCAAGAGCCTGCATCCCCTCCTTTTCACCGAGATGCTCTCCACGCGCCGCCTGCCCTTCGAGAAGATCGAGCAGGTCGACGAGCTGAAGACGATGCCGGGCGAAACGCACTTCATCCCGCAGATCCTCGGGAACGAGGAGTCGTTCATAGAGAAAAGCATCAAGAAGCTCCTCCCGCTGGATCCCTGGGGCTTCGACATCAACATGGGCTGCCCCGCGAAACAGCATCTCAAGCACAATTGGGGCGTGCGCCTGCTCGGTGACAAGGATTACGCGGCCCGCGTCGTGGAGATGACGAAGCGTCACAGCCCGGTGCCGGTCAGCGTGAAGATGCGTTGCGGCCAGGAAGCGGCGGATCCTTTGTTTCTCGATGAATTCACCGCCGCCCTGGAGAACGCGGGGGCTGATTGGTTGACGATCCACGCCCGCCTGCAGTCGCAGAAGCATAAGGGCGATGCGAATTGGGAGATGGTCGGGGACCTCAGGAGAAAACGCGGCATCCCCATCGTGATGAACGGCGATATCCAAACGGCCGACGATGCGCTGCATATCCTGAAGAACGGCTGGGCGGACGGGATCATGATCGGTCGCGCGGCGACGGCCCGTCCCTGGATCCTCTGGCAAATCGCCCACAAGCTCGGGCATACCGAAGCGCCGGAAGCCTTCGCCGGCCAGGAGCCGCCGTCGACCCGCGAGGCGGAGGGCCG
>JASLCY010000366.1 GCA_030151925.1 Oligoflexus sp. | reverse complement strand
GACGAACTGGATGCGCTTCACCTCCGCGAGGCTGGGTCCTCTCTCGGTCTCCACCACGACCTTGTCGCCGACGGCGAGCGGGAATTCGCGAGCGTCGAAATCATAGATCTTTCCGGCTCGACGGAATTGCACACCAACGATATTGATTCCAGGCATAGACTAAACCTCGATAGGACTCATGAGCGCTTCCGCCACGAGTTGTACGTTCAAATAATTCTGACTGACGCCACCGGCGCGATAGACCTGGCTCAGGATCTTCCGCCAATGCTTGATCCGCCGGAAGTCCTGCACGCTCGTCTCACGCGTCGTGCTGAGGATGCGGCGATAACTTTGATTGAGAGCCAATTCGAAGAACTGCGCGAGCTCGGGGGCCTTCCAGGCGAGTTCCTTGAGGATGTCCTGGATCTCCTTGAGGTGCTCGCCCTTCATCGGCAGCAGCAGGAGCCTCTGCAGGCGCTCGAGCCGGGCCTTCCGCTCGGGAGAGCTCTGCTCGAGATAGGCGAGCGCCCGGCCGATCGACAAGCCGAACATGACGAGGGCCTGCTGGATGTCGGCCTCGCCCGCGCCTTCGATCTTCGAGCGGATCAGGGCCGCGCTCCGCTCGAGCGGAGGCGGATGCACGCGCCAGCGCACGGCGCGCGAACGGATCGTCGGCAGGAGTTTGTCGAAGCGGCTGCAGGTCGCGAAGATGAGCGTGCCGGCCGGCGGCTCCTCGAGCAGCTTCAACAGGCGGTTCGAGGCCTGGTCGTTGAGCGTCTCGACGTCGATGATCACCGCGATGCGCGGCGCGGCCTGCGCCTGGTAGCTCAGGTGGTCCTGCAGGCCTTCGGCTTCGGCGACCTTGATCGTGCCGTCGGTCTCGAGCCAGAAGAGGTCGCCCTGATAGCCCTGTTCAACCGAATGACAGCCTTCGCACTGCCCGCAGCTCGTATGCGTCTCGCAGAAGAAACGCGCGACGAGCTTCGCCATGAATTTGCGTTTGCCGATGCCCGCGCGGCCCTCGAGCACGACGACCTGCGGCAGCCGCTGCTCGCGCCAGAGCTGGTAGAGCGTGGCGTCGACGCCTTCAAAACCGATGAGGTCGTCCCAGGGGCGGGAGGGCCTCGCTTCGGTGTCTTTCAATGTCGTGACCTTGGGTTTACGGCTCATAGGCTAAAGTGCTGCTTCAAGTGTGACCAGGCCGCCTCCAGAACTTCCTGCGGCGGGCGACTGGCATCCAAAACATGAATGCGATCCGGGAACTGACGGGCGCGCTTCAAATAACCCTGGCGCAAGGTCTCATGCATCGCGCGCGATCCCTCATCATAGCGATTTCCGCCGTCCCATTGCAATTCTTTCGCGCGTTTTTCCACGCGGCTCATCGCGACGTCCGCCGGGCAATCCAGGACGAAGGTCTGGGCCGGATGGCAGCCGTCGACCGAGGCTTCGATCGTCGCCTCGAGCACCGCTTCCGGGACGCCTCCGAGGTCGCCCTGGTAAATGCGCGTCGAATCGTAGAAACGATCGCAGAGCACCCAGCGCCCGGCTTCGAGCTGCGGGCGGATCAGCTTCTGCACGTGCTGCGCGCGCGCCGCGGACACGAGATAGAGTTCGGTCAGCGCCGCGGGTTTCTCCGGCGGATTCAGGAATAACTGGCGAATCGCGCTCGCCAGCGGGGTCCCCCCCGGCTCATGCGTGAGAAGAACTTCGTACTTCAAGGCTTCGAGGCGCAGCTTCAGGCCCTGGGATAGGTAAGATTTGCCCACCCCTTCGCCACCCTCGATGGATATAAAACGCGAGTCCTTCGTCACCCGAACCTCAACTTCCGGCCCTGTCTTCTGGGGGATAGGCCGTCCTATAAAAAAGAAACCAAACCTTTTCTCTTAGCAGAAGTTTCAAGAAAGTGCTGCAAAATTCGCCATTTAACGTCTAAGTGCCGGTGCGTCATCTCCCTAGGGCCTACATTTTTTTCTCAGGCCGCCGAAAAACCCAGGAGCATCTCCTAAGTCAGTTGCTTTACCCCCTGAAACGGAGTTTGGTGGGTTCATGGCGAGAAACGCATACGTCCTTGGTAAACGCATCGCACGCGGCGGTATGGCTGAGATTTATCTCGGCAAAGCCGTAGGTGAAGCTGCGTTCCAAAAGATCGTGGCGATCAAACGCATCCTTCCGCACTACTCCCAGGACAAAGAATTCATCGAGATGTTCAGGGACGAGGCCCACATCTGCAAACGCCTCACCCACAACAATATCGTGGCCGTCTACGACTTCACCGAAGTCGACGGGTCCTACGCCCTCGTCATGGAGCACGTGGACGGCGCGGACCTCCGCAGCCTCCTGAGCGCCTGTGAAACCGCGAAGACCCGCCTGTCCGTGCCCATGGCCCTGTTCATCAGCGCCTGTTCGGCCCGCGCCCTGCATTATTCCCATACGAAAACCGACGAAATCACCAACGAAGCCCTGGGTATCGTGCATCGCGACGTCTCGCCGCAGAACATACTCATCAGCTACGAAGGCGACGTGAAGATCACCGACTTCGGCATCGCCTCCGCCGAGAACAAGCTCACGGAGACCCGCCCCGGCGTGGTGAAGGGCAAGTATTCCTATATGAGCCCCGAGCAGGTGGCCGCGAAACCCCTAGACGGCCGCTCGGACGTGTTCTCCCTGGCGATCGTGCTCTGGGAATCGCTGGCGATGAAACGCCTCTTCGCGGGCATGACCGAAGTCGAGAGCATCCGTAAGGTCCAGAACTGCGAGATCCCCTACGATCTCTGCGAACTGAACCCCGAAGTCGACCAAGAGCTGAAGAACATAGTGCTCAAGGGCCTCGCTAAGGACAGGAAGCAGCGTTACCAGACGGCGGCGGCCTTCGAGAAGGACCTGCTCCGTTATCTGCACTCGCGTTATTCCGAGTTCACCTCGCGCGAGCTGGGGAACTTCCTCAAACGCATCCTCGCCAAGAAACGCGACCGCACCCAGGACGATATCAAGGAAACCCTGGCGCAGGCGGTGCCGGAAAGCATCCACACGCCTATGGTCCAGAGCGTGGCGGCCGCCGTGGGCGCGAGTCGCAGCAATGTCATGGCGCCGGCGCCGAGCGTCAGTGAAGTGCCGCCGCAGATGCCGATGGGCGATATCATGCCGCAAGCGTCGCAATCGCGGAGCTCGCACGTCCCCGATTCGAAGATCCTGCCCTCGATGAATGGCGATGACGTCCCTATCTCCCTGACCGGTCTCAACCGTAAACCCCCGATGCGCGGGATGGTGACCGACACGCCTTATCAGGATCAATTCACGCGTTCGCGGACGAGCTCGCGGCAGAACCGCATTCCGCAAAGTCGCGCGAAAAAGTCGAAATCGCCTTTGATCTTCCTGATCCTCGCGCTGGGCGTCCTCGGCGGCGTGGGTTACTTCTTCAAGGACTCGCTGATCTTCGACAAGAAGATGCATATCGAGATCCGCACGGTTCCCGAGGTCGTCAGCCTCAAGATTAACAATGTAAAGCCTGATGATGGCGCATTCAAAAAGACGCCATTAAAGCTCCACCTCCTCCCAGGGGGCAGTTATGAGCTCGAGATCAGTCGTCCTGGCTACCAAAAAGAAGTGATACGCTTCCAGGGCCAAGCGGGCGACAATTTGAAACCAGAGAAGATCTTCTTGAAACGCCTGCCTCATATCACGCTGAACCCTGTGAAAATCATGGGCGCCAGCGGCAAGGTCTCGGTCGACGTCGACAACGGCCTTTTTGAAGGTGAAACGCCGCTTATGGTTGAATTGCTGCCTGGCGTGTCCCATACCGTCACCTTCAAAACCGGTTCGGACTCCATGAGCTATAAATGTCCCTTCCGTATCGATCACCCCGACAGTGTGGCCGTCACCAGTCT
>JASLCY010000343.1 GCA_030151925.1 Oligoflexus sp. | reverse complement strand
CAGCTTGCCGAGGTAGAAGAAGAGGTACTGCTTGTCCTTGGTCGTCGGGTTGATGAACTGGGCGACCGTGATCTTCGCGCCATCGTAATCGATAAGCGTCGCTCCGCCCACGGTCCAGTCGGCCGGCAGGGGCTTCAGCACCTTGGGCTGGTAACCGAGCTCGGGCAGCTTCTTGAAGTAGTCGTTCACCTCGTCCAGCTTATCGGTCGGGAACGCGAGGCGGCCCTCGGAATTCTCGTTCATCACATCCGCTTCGTAGATCAGCGAATTGAGGGCGTTGAAGGCCGGCTTCGCCTCGGGCTTGAAGTAGTAGTAGATCCCGCCGAAGATGATCGCGAAGAAGGCGGCGAGCGCCACGAACCGCACGACGTTGCCCTTGAGCTCCGACGCGCCGACCTCTTCGATCTCCGCGGCCTCGTTGTTGGCTCGCGCCGCGTCGTCTTCCACGAGCTCGTGCACGGTGCGCATCTTCTTCTCGTTCATGAAGAGGCGCTGCGCTTCGATCTGCAACTGCCCGCGGCGGATGCCGTAATCGGTCGCCAACTCGGTGGCGCCGGTGCGTTTGGCTATGTCTTCGAACTTCTGGCGGTCGGCCGGAGACAGGCTCTCGTCGAGATATTCCGAGAGGTGGCTCAGGAGGAAGTCTTCGTCACTCAGGGCTGCTTTATTCGGGGCCATCGGCATTCTTCCTCATTCAAAGCGGAAATCGAGCAGACGCTTGCGGCCGATCGCGAGATGGCGGCGCAAATCGTTGGTGTCCATCGGGATGATCTCGAGCGCCTCTTCCACCGTGAGGCCGATGCCGTCGCAGAGGAAGAGGGCCGCGCGCGTGTCGAGCTCGAGCGGGCGGAGGAACGCGTAGAGCGCGTTGCCCGCGGCGTTGCCTTCGCGAGCCTGCTCGTGGTGCACTTCCCACAGGCGGCGGAGGAGCAGCTGGCGGATATAGCCGCTGTCCTTCTTCAGGAGGACGGGCAGCTTCGGCAAGATCGATTGATAAGTCTTGAACACCAGATCGGAAGCCCAGTCCTCGTTCAGAGCCAGGGCGAAAGCGAAACGCAACAAGGTGTCTGCGTCCTGGCACAGCGTCTCCACGAAGAAGGCCGCTGCTCCGGCATCATATTTACGTGCAGTATTCTCGGCCATTCTCGAGCACTCCCGCTATTCTCATTGTGCTTTTATGCCTAGATGTAATTATTGTTCCATAGTACCAATGAAACCACCTAGGTGGCAAGCAGACCACCCCGTTTTGTCAGACCTTTTCTTCAAATCTGGAAAATTAGGAACGAAGCGATGATCTCTTGGAATCAGTGGCTGATAGTCGTCCCCGCTCGCCTCCACTCGACCCGCCTGCCCCGCAAGCCCCTCGCCGACCTCGGCGGCCTGCCCATGATCGTGCGGGTCTACCAAAGGCTCCTGCCGCTGGCGAAGAAGGGCGCAACCCTCGTGATCGCCACCGACGACGAGGAGATTTTGCGAGTTTGCCAAAACCACAAGGTGCCCGCGCGCCTGACCGATAAAACGCATAAGAGCGGCACCGACCGCTGCGCGGAGGTCGCGCGCGGCTTCGAGCAGCCCTACGTCCTGAACGTCCAGGGCGACGAGCCCTTCGTGAACCTCGAGGATCTCGAGGACCTGCTCGCGAAGATGGAGAAGGACGGCGATCCCATGGGCACGATGGTCTACCGCAACACCCAGGAGGCTGAGTATAAAAACGCCAATTGCGTAAAAGCTGTCATCAATGAGGGGGGGAGGGCTTTGTATTTTTCGCGGTCCCCTTTACCCTATTATAGAGAGCCGATGCGCTTCGAAGGATTCTGGCAGCACATCGGCGTTTATGCTTTTACCAAAAAAGGCCTCCTGGACTTCTGTTCGTTACCGCAACATCCGCTCGAACTCGCCGAAAGCCTCGAGCAGCTCCGGGCCCTGGGCCACGGTTTGAGCATCGCCGTAACGATCGCGAGGAGCCCCTCCCTTGGTATAGACACACCCCAAGATCTTGAGGCAGCTCGTGCGCGTATCCGGTAAACTCGCCCTCGCCTTCTTGCTTTCGCTGCTCTCGAGCGGCCTCTCCCATGCCCTTCCCATCGGCTTCGGCCGCAACCAGGGCGATCTCGATTACGACGAGATCAAGAGCAAGAACTTCATCGTCTACCACGATCACCGGGCCCCCATGGAAGCGAAGGCCATCATGGAAGCCCTCGAGGCCGCCCGGCCCAAGCTCGAGCTCTGGCTCGGCGCAGAGCGGCAGAAGCCGCTGCCCGTGATCCTCTCGTCGACCACCTCCAACGCCTCGTTCGCCGACTTCATCACCGACGCCATCGAGCTCCAGACCCTGGCGCGCGGAGGCCGCGACCTCGCCTGGCACGAATACACGCACAGCACGATGTATCGCCACTTCGATAACGCCTTCGGCCCCGCCGGCAGCATCATCCACCTGCCCTGGATGCCGGCCTGGTGGATCGAGGGCCTCGCCGAGTCCACCTCGGTCTCGGGCGGCTCGGACGTGCAGTACGGCATCGAGCGCTATTATGCGATGACCGGCCGCTGGCCGACCTACGACAAGCTCCACTCGCTCTACGACGGCACGCGTTTCTCCACGATCGGCTACGGCGTCTCCGGCGCCTTCGTCTCGTATATCCTCCGGACCTACGACGCGAACAAGCTGCCCCAGATGCTCGAATCGTTCTATCACTACAGCATGCCCTGGTGGTGGCCGTGGAGCTTCGTGCCGTTCAACGACTTCATGCCGATGGACGAGGCCCTGAAGGAATGGACGGGCAAGACCGGTATCCAGCTCTACGAGGAATACAAGAAAGAGGCGACCGCCTACTGGAATACGCGTACCGACCTGCCCTATATCCAGGAGAAGGACTTCGACCTCAAGGTGAAGAGCGAGCCGGTGAAGCAGAAGCCCGCGGCGCAGAAAGGCCTGCATGCGGGCGAGGCGATCAGCTTCAACACGAGCTTCTTCTTCGAGGAGCGCGGCGACGAGATCTATCTGCTCAAACGCGACGGCGGCAAGCTCTACGAAGATAAGGTCGTCTTTAAGGGCAAGGCCGCGAACGATACGGTCCACGTCCGCGACATGCCGGACGACATGACCGGCCCCCGCATCGTTCGCCGCGATGAGGTGATCTACCTCACGAGCGAATCGGATTCCAACCTCGACCTCTTCCGGAACTTCTGGATCGAGAAGGGCAACAAGAAGAAAAAGCTGTTCAGGCGCAACGGCTTCGTCTACGAGCTCTATTTCACCAAAGACAAGATGGTGTGGCTCGAGGAGAACCTCGAACGCCAGCAGATCTGCTCCGTGCCCCGCGCCGAGCTCGACAGGATGAAGCCGGTCGCGCCCAAGGCCATCATCTGCCTCGCCCCTATCGTGTTCCCGACTTCGCTCCGCATCCTCGGGACCCGCGATTCGAAGGACAACCAGGGCGAGCTCCTCACCAACGATATCTGGTTCGGCGTCACGCAGGAGACCCTGCTCGGCGATCAGCACAGCATCCAGGTCCTGAACCTCGATACGATGCAGTATAAGAAGTTCGTCGATCCGGGCCGCGGCAAGCCCCTGTCCCTCGCCTTCAACGCGAAGGGCCTCTGGATCGGCTACGCGGACCAGAATTCGCACTTCATTCGCCACTTCGATGCGCAGGGCCGCTGCCTCGAGGAATATCCGCTCGGCAACATGATCGACCGCCTGATGAACAGCAGCAACGACCAGCTCGTGATGAGCCTCTGGCAGCAGGAAGGCGTCCTCTTCGTGAAGACCAACCAGCTGCCGGGCGCGAAGGCGGCCTGCAAGGTCCACGACGAACCCAGCTCCCCGCTCCAGGTCGCGATGCGTTATCCGCAGGCGAGCTTCAAGGAAGTGCTGGCTCTGCGGAATCCCTGGAAGCAGGCCGCGCCCGTAGCCGTCACCGCGGATTCGGAGAAGCTCGCGAAGCAGGCGCCGCTCGGCACGGGCCTGAACCCGAACCTGAAGTCGGAGCCTTCCCAGTTCCGCGGCCGCCCGGTCTTCGCCTTCCCCTGGATCGGCATCGACGCTCTCGGCTACCAGTACGGTATGATCTCGATTCCCTTGATGGACCACCTGCAGAACGAGACGGTGCAGCTGATCGCGCTCTACGGCGCGGCCTCGAACTACCCCGACGTCGAAGTCAACATGATGAGCAACCGCTTCGAGACGACCTTCGCGCTCGACCTCTTCCGCCGCCAGACCTGGAACGGCGTGTTCCGCAACCAGATCTACTACTTCGACGAACGCGGCGCCGAGATCTCCGCCATGCGTTATATCTATGCGCTCGACCTCAGCGTGCGCCTCGCTTACAAGCAGGCCGAGCTGATCCCCTACCTCGGCGACGACGCGGTCTGGGCGCAGATCGCCAAGGGCTATATCCGCGAGACCACGCTCAACCTCAACAAGACGAACAACTTCTACTGGGGCTCGCTCAGCTACTACCTGAACAGCAACATGGCGACCAAGTTCGATAACTCCAACTACGATTACGAGCAGACCGGCGGCGGCGTGAACCTCAACGTGCCGTTCACGCTCTTCGGCCACGAGATGTCGCAGAACTGGGGCCTCTTCTACAGCCGCGACCGCGGTCCGCGCCGCAAGCTGCTCAAGGAAGCGTATCGTCCCCTCCGCACCTTCGTTCCCGGTTCCGGCGGCGGTTTCAACGAGATCAACAAACCCATCCTGGGGCCGGGCGCCCTCACCGCCGCGAAATACGGCGATACGCAGGCCCGCTTCAGTTTCGCCTGGACGACGCCGGTCATCGCCGACCTCGCCAAACTCGTGCATATCGTTTATCTGCAACGCCTCGATTTCACGACATTCTTCAACTACGGCAACGCCTGGTTCCAGACCAACGCGCCCAGGGCCGACGACGCCGTCATCGCCCACGGTTTCAACCTCGACCTCACCGCCGACATCAAAGGCGTGAAGCTCAACGCCGGCCTCGGCATCGGCCAGGTGTGGGGCAACAGCTACGAGATGTACGCCCTCTTCGGCTTCGACGCCCTCATCAACCAGGGCAACCGATGAGAGGGGCGCTCCGGCCAGACGCGGTAAGCGTTTGGTTGGAGCTTCCTACGCAATCCGATAACGACCGGTCAACGATAGTCCTTCTTCGATAAAGTCGTTCTCCAACCCTTGCTCTGAACTTGTCTTTCCATGAACCAACGATTATCTACACCCTCCTGAACCAAGGAGGGCGGCGATGCCGAACATCTTCCAGGCGCAAGATTACCGGGATTTTCTCGGGCAGGTTCTGCGAGAACGCAGCCTGCGCAACAGCCGTTATTCCCTGCGGGCCTTCGGTCGTGATCTGCGTTCAGCACCTAGCTTGATCTGCCATCTGCTCAATGGCAAAGCTTCCCTTTCCCTGGAGAAGGCGCGGATGATCGCCGGCCGCCTCGCTCTCAAACCTGAAGAAATCGAATATTTCGTGGCTCTGGTCGATCGCGAACGGAGCGGGCTCGAGGCGCGTGTTCTCGATCTGAGGCGCAGATACGCCTTCGAAGGCCTCGAGTCGGACGACTGGCTCAAGGGTGATTTCACGATCCATGATTTCGCGGTGTATCTGAAGATAGGTTTGATGGGCACCGTCCGCTGCCAGGGACAGGCCGAGAGGCATTTCCACTGCGAAACGGAAACCCTGCTCAGGACCTGCGAACGCCTGCGGGACCTCGGTTGGTTGGAAGGGGATGCGGAGCGAGGTTTTAAGGCTGTCCGCGGCTTCATCCGCGCCGAGCCCTTCGACAGGACCGAGAGCGTCCGCATCTTCCATCAGAAGGTCCTGGAAATCGCGCAGATCCAGCTGCATGAAGTCGATCCCAGGGAAAGGCATTTCCGTTCGTTCGTGTTCAGCTTCCGTCGCGAGGACTACGAGGCCTTCTGCGAAGAGCTCGCCGCCTTCTGCCTGGCGAAGTGCGATGCCTACGCGACCCGCGATACGCACGATCGCATCTACACCCTCAGCTTCCAGGTCCTGCCTATCACCACCCTTGAACGCTAGAAGCCGTTTCATAAAGAGAAGGATCGCGGAGCGCCCGCGCTCCTTATTCGTCAAAGAAATACTTATCAAACAATTTCATATCGGGATCATGTTTTTTACTGTTGAGTTCTCGAATCTTAGACCAATTTACGATATCACCTGTATATTGTGGAACGCACATGTGTTCTTGGCACAAGTAGTGATTGGGTTCAATCGTGTCTTTAAAAGACACCCAATTGCCAAATTCTTCCATCTTATTGAATTCACATATACTATATAAAGCGCGTAATTTTTTTGAAAGAATATAGCTTGTTAAAGGCTCTTTCGATTTATTGTTGTGGTAAAAAACTCCAGCAAATTCTGAAATGCAGTCATCTGCCGAGTTGCATGTATTTCCTTCTTTTTCCGCATTAATCACTTCTTCAAGAAATTTATCGTACTCAACTTTACATTTTTTGTTCGGGGTTTGTGGAAAGTACACGTCTTTACCAAGAGGCTTTCCACCGCATGATTTGAAACGATTTTTAGATTTAAGATCCGCAATGATTGGCTGACACGATGCGATCATCGTTCGGGCCTTTTTTTCAAAAAAGGTCTCGGCTTGGCCCACAGGAGTTAGAAAACTGAAACCCACTATGAGTGATAACATGTATAGCCCAATGTAGGGACTTCGCAGTCTCACGCTTTTCTTTTTCACATGTCTATCCGTTAATACTATAGTTAGGTTCTGTCTGACCATTGTCTAAAAATATGTTACGTTCTTTCGGCTCAACAGTTGAGGCGAAAA
>JASLCY010000326.1 GCA_030151925.1 Oligoflexus sp. | reverse complement strand
CGCGCCCCAGAGCGAGTGCCACTGGCCATCGAAACGCTCGGGCGTGCCCACAGGAGCGCCGCCGCCGTCCTTGCCGCCATGGATCAACGCTTCGCCATCGGGAAGGGTGATCACGGTCGGATACCAACGGGCGAATTGCATCGTCGGCCCTTTGATGAGTTCCTGCGAACCCTGCAAAAAGAAGTTCGTGTTGTTGATACCGAAGTTCACGGGATTACGTGTGTCGCCACCCGCGACCATAACGTCGCCGCTCGGCAAAAGATCGGTACCGGAGCAAAAACTATCGGTCCCGAGTTTGTTCGGCAAGACGTTGTGCGCCTGCCAGCCTGCGTAGAAGTCCCAGACATCGTAAGAATACTGGGCGCCTTGGTTGCCGTTCCCGTCGGTACCGAACGAGAAGACCTTGCCGTTCGGCATGAGGATGGTGTGGAGCGGGATCAACGGCCAGTTGAATTTCGGGCCGAAGCGTCCGACTCGATCGTTCGCGTCTGCTGACGACGACAGCGCATGAGCCGCAATGAAGAGGCTGATGCAGATTACGGAGCTCTTTCCTTGAAACATGGGATTCACCTCGAATGAGTTGCATCTGCTAAAATCTTAGCGATTTCGGCTTGTTTTCGAGGGCAGTATGCGCTTCGCAAAATCGAAGATCAAGTTGGTGGGTAATTATTGATTGTCATCGCGATCATAAAAAAAGCCCCGCATCCAAAAGATGCGAGGCTTATTTTTTGGTCATGCACTCATCATGAGCAGATTATTTGAACCAGAATTCTTGGTTCACGGATCCGCCGAAGCAATCCCATTCCTGAAGGTTCGCGCCGTTCTCCTGAGCGCCGCCCGCGAGGTCGAGGCATTTGCCGGTCGCATCCGAGTGGATCGAATAGGAACCGTCGACGCCGGCCTGGACATGGAACGATTGGTTGGCGTTACCGGTGCATTGGTACTGGAGGATACGCGTGCCGTTGTCCGCGCGGCCCCATTCGATATCGAGGCACTTGCCGGTCTGAGCGTTCACGAGGTTGAAACCGCCTTGGCCCGAAGCCTGGAGGCGGAAGTGCTGCGCGCCGGAGTTATTGCAATCCCAGCCGCGAGCCTGGATGTTATCATCCGCCGAGCCGTTCGGGATATCGAGGCAACGGCCGCTCGCACGAACGGTGAGAGTGTAGGTGTTGCCGATTTGAACGCCGTCATGGACGGGGTTGTTCGGGATAACGGGCGTCACGGGAGTGCCGTTCGGAACGCCGACCGGGCCGCCGCCGCCGTTACCGAGGAACATGATCTTCGCCATCGAAGGCACGCCGGCGCCGTTGATGAAGAACAGCATGTAGTAGCCGGGAGGCGCGATGTTCGGAGAACCCGGGAACGATACTGTTACGCTGCCGCCGTTGCTCTTGAAGTTCAATTCTTGGAAACGCTGCCCCGTGTCGAACGAGTGAGTCGTCGAACCGTTGCGGACGAGGGTTACGCGAGCCACGTCACCGCCATAGGGAATGGTGACTTGCGCGTTGTACTGCTGGTGAAGATCGAAGTTGCCGATCGTCGGGCGGTCATTCGCGAAGTCATTGCCGTGGAAGAGGTAAGGCGGATAGTAGATCTCGATGTTCTTGTTCGTGTAAGGGCCTGGCGCGCCGCCGCCGCCCGTAAGGACCGAACCGTCCGGAAGAAGGATCGATACCGAGTGGTAGAGGCGTGACATCTGCGCGGTCGCGACGTCACGGAACTGACGAGAGTCCGGGTTCCAGATTTCGGCGGTCTTCGCCGGGTTGATGTCTTTGTTTTCGAACTGGCTGCCGCCGGAGACCAGGACTTCACCGTTCGCAAGCACGGTCGCGTTGCCCCAGACGCGGGCGCGGGCCATGTTAGGAGCGTCTTGAACGACAGGCCAGCCGCTGTTGATATCAACGGTGATCGCCTGGTTCGAACCGGGAGCCTGCGTATCGCCGTCGGTGCTGCCGCCGGTCTGCAGGATTTGACCCGGGCGGTACATGACGGCCGAGGAGATGTGCGAGCGAGTTTTGTTAGGGAGGTAACCGGCGATTTGGGTGCCGCCGTTGCCGGCCGTATCGAGGAAGTACATCACGTTACCGGTCATACCGAAAACGCGACCGTTCGGAGCGACCCAGCTGCGCGGATAGAACCACTTGCCTTCGCCGTCGTTCCAGATGTCGTTGTTCGTCGCACCGAAGAGCGAACGCCAGTTGCCGTCGAAGATTTCCGGAGTGAGGACCGGGGCACCGCCGCCGTCCTTACCGCCTTGGATGAGAGCCTCGCCGCTCGGCAGGGTGATGAGCGAAGGATACCAGCGAGCGAAAGCCATGTCCGCGCCGCGATCGACGGGAGTGCGGGACTTATCGACTTCGATCTGAGTCTTGAAGAAGTTGGTGCTGCGAATGCCGAAGTTGATGGGGTTGCGAGTGTCGCCGCCGCCGATGAGCACGTCGCCGCTCGGGAGGAGGTCGGCGCTTCCGCAGAAGCTGTCGGTGCCGAGCTGCGTATCGAAGGTATTATGCGTCCAACCTTGGTAGAAGTCCCAGGTATCGTAGATATAAGCTTGTTGGTTACCCGCGCGATCGGTACCGAACGAGAAGACCTTGCCGTTTGGCAGGAGGGAGATGTGCACGGGGATCAGCGGCCAATCGATGACCGGACCGAAACGACCAACACGATCGTTTGCGGAAGCTGACGACGCACAGGCCAATGCAGCAAGCAGGCCGAGACAAAGGAGAGAGCCTTTGCGTTGAGACATGTCGTTACCTCGAAGAGTTTGAGTTTGATCTGCTAAAATCTTTGCGATTCTGGCGCTTGGATGGCGGGATTATGCATAGGCGTCTCGCGCCTGACAAGTATCACGACTCCATTCTCGTAATCATGACGATTAAATCCCCGGGGATCGGGCTGCTGAACATCGCCGCCGGAATTTAAATCATCGGCCGGCTTCTTTTATCTTTGTGTTTTTGAAACGAAATTCAGAGCAAGAAAGAGACGTAAATGGTGGGAATCTAAAGACGAGATCATGATAGGGGAGCGGGTGGATAAGTTTGCCATGATCCTGATTGTGATGTTTTCTCGTTTTCACAACGATCACAAAATTAAAAATCGACGACATCGTGCGAGGCTATCAGCCAGCGTCAATGTCATCGATACGTGGGGCGAGTACCGGACGAAATGGAGCCGTCGTTCGGCTCAGGTCGGTGAAAACACCTCATCGGCCGAGGCCGGTTCGTTGCGTGGAATACGCAGGATGCCCAGTTTCTCACCAGCCAGGCACAGGCCGTAGCCGATATCGATCTCCCAAGGCTTCACTGCGAAATTCGCGGCGAACGGTCGCGTGTGGTGATTGTTCTGATAACCCTCGCCGAAGACGAGGAACGCCACGACGAGGTTGTTTTTCGAGTTATCGGGGCTATCGAAGTTACGGTAGCCCGCATGGTGCGCGATGGAATTCACCATCCAACCCTGGACGGGGTGGCTCATGATGCCGAGGAAGTAGGCGAGGCCGACCCAGGCGCTGTGGAAGGGGAGGCTGACGGCCACGGCGATCGCGATGTGCAGAAGATAAGGCATGTACCAGAGCTTGTGTCGATTCACAAAATTGATGTCGAATTTGATGTCCGACACGACCGCTTCGTATTCCGGCTTACCTTTTTTCAGCGCGCGCAGGATCTTCTCGTAAGAACGCAGCTGGCCTTTCATCACGCCGAAGATTCCGTAATGAACCGGGCTATGCGGATCCTCTTCCGTATCGGAGTACAGATGGTGCAGGCGATGCATGCAGGCCCAGGCCTTAGGGTCGATGCCTGTGAGCCAGTTGCCGGTCACGGCCAAAAAGCGCTCGAGGCCTGGTGTCATTTCAATCGCCCGGTGCGTCAAACCACGATGATAGAGAACAGTGATGTAGAAAGCATTGATCAAGTAACCAATGAGAAATGCTATCAATGTTGCCCATAGGATCGACATGGTTTACCTCAATGTGCCAAGGAGCCCCTCAGGGCTGACGATTTTCACTATACACCTGTTTAGTGAGTCGGCAAGGGGTTTTTCGCGGACCCTTATTTCGCTGGATTTAACGCTAAAAACTGACTACAACGACTGTATAGTGAAAGGGACAGAGGCTAGATGACAACCCGTTCGTCCATGAAATTACTCAACCGGCGAAAACTGATCGACGCCGCTCTCGAATTGAGCGCGGAAAAGGGTTTTTCGACCTTGAGCCTCCGCGAGGTCACGCAAGCGGCCGGGTTATCGCCTGCGGCTTTCTACGGCCATTTCCGCGACATGGAAGATCTCGGCCTCTCGCTGCTCGATGAAGTCGGCCTCTCGCTCCGTCGCCTGCTCCGCGAGGGGCGCATCCGCACCGGCACCAACGCCAGCGCGACTCTGGCCTCGGTGGAGATCTTCCTCGAATACGTGAATGAGAATAAGAACCTCTTCCGGCTGTTCCTGGGCGAAAGATCGGGCGCGAGCTCCACGTTCCGCAAAGCGATCCACTCGGAGATCGATCGATTCGTGGTCGAAGTGAGCGAGGACTTGCAGAAGTCGACCAAGGGCACCGGCTATCCCTCCTCCGCTATCCCTTATGCGGCGGAGGCGATCGTCGCCGTGGTGTTCACCGTCGGCGCCGAGGCGCTCGATCTGCCGAAGCATAAGCAGGACAATCTCCAGAGGCGACTCGTGGAGGAGGTAAGGATGATCCTGCGCGGCGCCCTCTATTGGTCTGAGGATGATCCCGAATCCCACAGGCGGGTTCCTGTTACATTTCCCAACAAAGCGTAGAGCTGACAGTCACCGCCCAGAAATCCGACAACGATCCGGCCTCAGGCCCGGGCGAGCCTCCTTGAAATCATTGACGTTTATCCACGAAACCCTTGTGGCACAGGACCTGCAACTCCTCTCTCATCACAAAACACGTTTCGGGGAGAGTCGCTATGAGTCTGAAGAAGCTCGCTTTGGTTTCACCAGTAGTATTGGCTTTGGCTTGTTCGCCCACCAAGAAGTTCGGCGGCGGCGTGCAGGCCGCTAAGGTTCCCGAAGCGAAGACGACCGCGAACGCGGAGACGACCGCCGATCAAGTGGCGAAGACGGATACGAGCACGGCTTCCACGGATACGGCTACGACGACCCCCGACACGACTACGACGACGGTAGCCGCGAACGTTCCGGCCTGCGACGCGAGCCAGGCGTCCATCACCCAGGTAAAGCTCCTGTCGAGCGGCATCAACTTCTCGCTCGCGAACCAGACCCTGCGCTACGAGCTCTCGGTCGTGAGCTGCAAGGACGGCTCCATCATCCCCATCAAAGACCAGAACGTCTCGTTCGACTTGAACGCGACCAGCTTGAACGGCTTCCCCAACATCGCCTACTCGGTGCTCAACGCGGCCGACAGCAAATCGATCGCGAGCGGTAAACTCAACTCGATCATCGGCAGCGACCTCTTCGGCCATACCGGCGACTACGCTCACTGGGAGACCGACGCGCTGAACTACGCGACCGCGCTCGACAAGGTGATCCTGGAGATCGAGCTCGATAACGTCCAGCTCACCATCACCGATAAAAAAGCGACCACGGTCGACAGTTATCTCAAAGTCGGAAATGCCGCTGCGGTAACGCAGGCATTGACCCTCTTGAAATAAGGTCCAAGCGTCTACCCCCTGAACTAGAAATCCCTGCAAGGATCGCCTTGCAGGGATTGTTCTTTTTCGAGCCTGATATCAGGCGCGATACATGGTCTTGATGTTCATGAACTCGCGCATCGCGAAATAGGAGAGCTCGCGGCCGTAGCCCGATTCCTTCACGCCGCCGAAGGGCAGGCGCGCATCGGATTTCACCAGGGCGTTGATGAAGACGGAACCGGATTCGATCTCCTTGGCGAGCTTCTCGGCCTTGGCCGTATCGCGGCTGAAGACGGCGGCGCCGAGGCCGAACTCGGAATCGTTCGCGAGCCTGACGGCTTCCTCGTCGTCATGGGCTTCGATGATCGCGGCGACCGGCCCGAAGAGCTCTTCGTCGAAAGCCGGCATGCCGGGCTTCACGTCGGTGAGGACCGTGGGCGGGTAATAGGCGCCTGGATCGTTTTTATCGATCGTCCCGCCGACCAGCAGCTTCGCCCCCGCGCCGATGCTCTTCTTCACCTGCTCATGCAATTGATCGCGCAGGTCGATGCGCGCCTGAGGGCCGATCTTGTTCTTCGGATCGCGCGGATCGCCGTAAGGGGTCTTCTTCATCTCCTCGACCATCGCCTTCTCGAAGGCGGCCTTGACCTTGGCATTCACGATGAAGCGTTTGGCGGCGATACAGCTCTGGCCCGCGTTGATCAGGCGACTCTGCGTGCAGATCTTCGCCGCCTCCTCCACATCCGCATCGGCCAGCACGAGATAAGGATCGCTGCCGCCGAGCTCGAGCACGCACTTCTTCAGGTACTTGCCGGCCGTCTCCGCCACGGATTTCCCGGCCGGGGTGCTGCCGGTGATGGTCACGGCCTTTATCATCGGGTTCGCGATCAGCTTCTCGACGTCCTTGCTCGGGACGAGCAGGCTCGAGAATACGTTCTTCGGGAATCCGGCTTGTTTGAAGAGGTCTTCGATCGCGAGGCAGCAGCCGCTGACGTTGGAGGCGTGCTTGAGGATGCCGACGTTGCCCGCCATCACGTTGGGCGCCGCGAAACGCACCACCTGCCAGAACGGGAAATTCCAGGGCATGATGGCGAGGACCGGTCCGATGGGTTCATAGGCGATCCAACTCCTCGCGGCGTCGGTCTTCACCTCTTCGTCCCGCAGGAATTTTGCGCCGTTGTCGGCATAGTATTCGCAGGCCACCGCGCACTTCTCGATTTCCGACTGGCCGTCCTCGAGGACCTTGCCCATCTCGTCGGCCATGAGGAAGGCGAGCTCTTTCTTGTTGCGCCTGAATTGCTGCGCGAGGGCGCGAAGGAGCTGAGCCCTCTCCTCGAGCGGAGTCGCCTTCCAGGTTTTGAATCTTTCCGTCGCGGCCGCGAGGGTCGCTTCGATCGCCTTCGCGTCATGATTCTCATAGGTGCGGATGAGCTTGCCATTATGCGGGTTGATACTTTCCATGATCCAGGACTCCTTCCGGAAAAACATCCATCCCTATTCTTATTCCACTTGTTTCCTAGTCTCCAAGTGATTTCGATTCTCATTCCTTTTAACGCCGGCGCTCAAACGGCAGTGAAATTGCCCGGTTTGAGGCCGGCGGCCTCTTTTCTTGGCAATCGCGGCGAAGTCCGTTATCTTTAACTTTCCAACGGCCTTTTTTGGGGGAGCGAAAGATGAAGGGTGAAGTCAAGATCATCGAAGCGTTGAACGAAATCCTTACGGGTGAGTTGACGGCTATCAATCAATACTTCTTGCATGCGCGCATGTGCAAGGACTGGGGTTACGACCGCATCGCCGGCAAGATCTACCACGAGTCGATCGACGAGATGAAGCACGCGGAGAAGCTGATGGACCGGATCCTCTTCCTCGAAGGGATCCCCAACGTCCAGCGCCTCCTGAAGATCAACATCGGCGAGTCGGTCAAGGAGCAGTTCGAAAGCGACCTCGCCCTCGAGTACGATGCGGTCGCGAAGCTGAAGATAGCGATCCAGGTCGCCTTCGATCTGAAGGACCACACGTCGCGCGAGCTATTCGAAAGTATCTTGGAGGATGAGGAGAATCACGTGGACTGGCTGGAGACGCAGTTGAGCCTGATCGCTAACATCGGCCTGGCGAACTACCTCGCCCAGCAGATTCAGGAAGCCTCGTCCTGAAGGTCCTTCTTGAGGAGCTTTCTGAGGTCAGGTATGCAAGCGCCGCAGGTGCTTCCTGCCTGACATTCTTTTTGGACCTGACGCACGGTGCAGCAACCGTTCTCGGTCAGCTGCTCGAGCTGCTTTTTATTCACGCCGTGGCAAAGACAAATATACATCGAGTCGCCCTTTGCGAAAGTCCCTGGTCCAGATCCTTATCGGTCTCTTTGTATATTATATTGAGACTTGATTTCAATATCAATTAAGCCCTGAAGATTACTGCGATTTTATGTCGCAGTAATCCGGATTGGGGGTTCGGGGTCGGGAAATGGGGTCTTTTAGGCAAAATCCGGGGCAAATATGGGGCCGAGTTTGTCGAGTTCCGTCCCGGCCCGGCCAAAGAAGCTCACAATATGCCGGCCTTCAGGAGCTTCGAAACGAAGCACGCCACCGGGCCTCTTCCCGCCCTCGAGCACCTGGCCCTCGCGCGTTTCGATCCGCACATGACCCACCTGCAGTCGGCTCTGGTATTTGACGATGCCGATCTCGATCGCCGAGAACGCGTCCTCAGCAGCGAGCGCAAGCGTCTGCTCCATACCGCCGGTCCCACCGACCTTCCAACTCGTCCCGTCAGCAAACGCGCAGCCGATGCCGTTCAGACGATCCGCGCTGCGAAGGGTGATCGCGGTCAGGCGGGAATCGCGCGTAAGGCGCTCCAGGCCGTCGAACATATCGCCGCCGATCCCGCCGCATTCATTGCCCTTCAGATAGAGCGGGACCTCGAGCGGCGCCATGCGGTCGAGGCGTTGGGAGACGGCGCGCGGCGACGAGTTCTCGCTCGTGAACCTGTTCGCTCCCGCGGCCGCATAGAGCGCGCGACCGCACGAGGCTTCGTCGGTGCGCTCCAGATGATCGACATACCAGAACTCGCAGTTGACGCCCGCCGTCGTGATGTTGACGAGGCCGTAACCGTGTTTTTCGCTCTCGAAGTAGCGGATGTGGGGATTGAAACCCTTCACCGCGGCTTCGAACGTGCCTTTGACGAGCTTCGCCAGGAAAGCGTGGACGGCCTCATCGAGGTTGCCGCGCGTAACGCTCGTCGGCAGGAACTCGACGCCGAGGTCTTGCCCGTCCTTCACCAGGTTCGAGGCGAAGGACATATGGGAATCGCCGGTGACGAGGATGGTGTTTTTGATGCCCTCATCGGCGAGGAACTGCAGGAGGCGCTCCCTATCCTTCGGGTAGCCGTCCCAGGAATCGTGGTTGAGGACTTTGCCGAAGGCCGTAAAAGGCGCGAAGAGGACTTGGTTCACGACCAGGTTCCACTGCGCGGCGGAGTTCTTGAGTTCGTCCTTCAGCCAGGCGAACTGCTCCTCGCCGAGGATGGACTTGTCCTGGGTGCCCGGGATGAGCTGATCACGGCCGCAGTGCCTCGTATCCAAAAGGATGACCTTGAGCAGGCTGCCGAAGCTCAGGGAGCGGTAGACCGCGGAAGCCGGCGTCGAGCAGGGCGACGTCCGCATCGGGATCCATTCCATGAAGGCCTTCATCGCGTCGGCGCAGGGCGCTTCCGTCACGATATCGTGATTGTCCCAGACTATGGCCCACGGATGCTGCTGGTGGGCGGCGCGGAGGTGGGGATCCTGGCGATAGTAGCGGAAGCGCTGCCTTTGCTCGTGGAGGGTGGTCGGCATGCGTTTGTTGACTTCTTTGAGCGGCATATTCCGCAACTCGTCCGGATCCGGCACGTCGTAGGCGTAATCCCCGCAGTGCACGATCAGGTCGATGTCGTTGCGCCTCGCGAGATGCTCATAGGCGTTGAAGTAACCCGACCAGATGCTCGAGCAGGAGACGACCGCCACGCGAAGTTCCGAACTCCGCTCGGGAGCGGTGCGCGTGCGGCCCGTCATCGACCAGCAGCCGTGCGCCTTGAAACGATAGTAATAGGAGGTCGCCGGCAGCGGGAGGTAAGCGTCGACCTTCACCGTGTAATCGTCGGCGGCGACCGCGTTGAAGATGCCCTCGGCGACCGGGAGCAGGAACTCCGGATCGAGCGCCGCCTGCCATTCGACGGCGACCGTATCGAGGCCTCGGTCATTCACCTGGGTCCAGAGGATGGCCCGGTCCTGCAGAGGATCGCCCGAGGCGACTCCGTAGGCGAAGATATCGTTTTGCTCTTCGAGATCGAAACGGGTCTTCGCAAGCGCAGGCGTGCCGGCGAGGGCCGCCCGGCTCGTCAGAAGCCCGTAGAGGCCCGAAGTCGCACCCAAGGCGCCAAAGAACAGCCGACGCGTAAAGGCCATGTCCAGTCTCCGAAATTAAGGGACCGCTCGTGATAGAGATGAAAACTTGGCTATGAGGGTGGCTCGGACTTGAAGAAGTTTCGATAAAGGCGGAGTGAATTTCGATCGCGCGCGCTTTTATTTTTTAGCAAGCTCCGCGAGCTCAGCGTCGATTCCGAGGGAAGTATAACGCTTCAGGTCCTGTTCAAGTTTGTTCAGAAAACTTCGGTGCTCTTTCGTACCGCGAACGAGCGGGCGATGACGGAGGCGATTGAGTATTCCCTGCCACTCGGCGACGAAAGCCCGGGCGGACGGAGTGAGATAGGCTTCGCCGAACCGGTCCCAGATATAATCGATCGCCTCTTCGGTGGGATGCAGCATATCACGCGCGTAAAAGCGGTAATCGCGGAGCTCGTCGACCATGATCTCGTAGGCCGGGAAATAACGGACGCGGCCTGGCGCCGAGCGGACCATCCCGTCAGCGAGGACGCGGAGCAGGCTTTTGCTGAGCGCGTTCTCCTCGAGCCCCTCCTTCAGATGGCGGACCGGGCTCACCGTGACGAAGATCTGCGTGGACGCGGGAATGCGGGGCAGCAGGTCTTGCCAGGCCGCGAGCATGGATTCGAGGCTCGAGAGTTTTTTCTCGAAATATTTCCCGGGCTCCTGATGGCAGTTCGCGACCCAGGTCCCCTCCTTCTCGAAGAGGAACGAGGTGCCGAGAGTCAGGAGCAGGAAACTCCCGGGCCTTGCGAGGGCGTCATGCGCCCTGTCCCTGGTCTCCCGCCAGCGCGCGATCAATTCGGCCTCGGTTTTCGCCAAAAAGGTCTTCGGCAGATGAAAATGGAAGACGCGCTCGTGTTTCGCGAGGAAGAGCGCCGGATCGAGCTCGGCGTCGGGGCGCAGATGATGAAAGATCGCCTGGGGGTGGAAGAGTGTGCCAAAGGGATTTGCAAGCCCCTCCCATTTGTAACGAAGCAGCCTCTCGCCTATCCCTTCCGCGAAACACGAGCCCAGGCTCACGAACGCCCCGCCGTGCGTAAGGCAAGGTTCATGGCGTAGAGCCACCGGCGTGCGAAAGAGTTCCATTGGACAGCCCCCTCAAAGCTGATTATACATGGTATCTACCGAATTCCCTGGCCCTAGATCAAAGTGAGGTCCCACGATGACGAAGCCTAAGATCCAACTCGAGGAGAGCTGGAAAATCCGACTCGAGAGTGAGTTCGAGCAGCCCTATATGCAACATCTCCGCACTTTTCTCAGAAGCGAGATGGAAAAAGGTAAAATCATTTACCCTAAACCCGGCGAATATTTCCAGGCGATGAATTCGACGCGCTTTGAGGATGTCTCCGTGGTGATTCTGGGACAAGATCCTTATCACGGTCCTGGTCAGGCGCACGGTCTTTGTTTCTCTGTCAAACCAGGCGTTGATGTTCCACCGAGCCTTGTGAACATTTTTAAAGAGCTTGAAACCGATCTCGGCATTAAAAGACCCCATCACGGTTATCTCCAGCACTGGGCGGATCAGGGCGTCCTTTTGCTCAACAATGTGTTGACGGTGGAAAAAGGCCACGCAGGCTCCCACCACAACAAGGGCTGGGAAACCTTCACCAGCGCCATCGTCGATAAACTCAACGAAGAGCGCGAGAACCTCGTGTTCCTCCTCTGGGGAAGTCCTGCGCAGAAGAAAGGGGCGAACGTCGATCCGAAGCGCCACCTCGTTTTGAAAGCGCCGCATCCATCACCCCTGTCCGCACATCGCGGCTTTTTGGGATGCCATCATTTTTCCCAGACCAACGCGTATTTGCAGAAACACGGGCGGAAACCCATCGACTGGAACCTCCCGACGCTGAATCAAGCAAGGATTGAATATGTCGAAGCCAGCCCGCAAGCGTGAAAACCCCTTTATCAACGTCGCGTTTAGCGTCGTCATTCCGGTGCTCATTCTCAGCAAGCTGAGCGCCCCGGAACGATTGGGACCTCTTTACGCTTTGATCTTGGCTCTGATATTCCCTCTTGGTTACGCCATCTACGATATCGCGAAAAAACGTCGCCTCGGGTTCATCTCGGGCCTCGGTTTCGTCAGCACGCTGCTCACCGGCGTGCTTGCGCTTTATCAACTGCCGGTGCAGTGGATCGCCATTAAGGAAGCGACGATTCCGACACTTATCGGTGTCGCCATACTTCTTTCTTTGAAGAATAAAAAGCCGCTGGTCGAAGAACTGCTCTATAACGATCAGGTCATTAATGTGGATCTGGTCGAGGAGAAGCTGGAGACCGAGCACCATCGGATCGAATTCCAAAAGCTTCTGAAACAAGCTTCACAGATCCTGTCGGTTTCATTTCTGCTTTCGGCTATCGCGAATTACACTATGGCCTATAAGATCGTCAAAGCCGATCCTGGCACGCCGATTTTCAACGAGCAGTTGGCGCGATTGCATGCTTTGCATTGGCCTGTTGTCGTTTTGCCTTCGACGGCCCTTTTGATGTTCTGCCTCTGGCGCCTTCTCAAAGGACTCGAGAAGCTCACCGGCCTCCCGCAGGATCAAATCCTCAACACCGAGAAGAGATGACACTCAGGTAGAACGTCTTTTCAAATCCGCAAAAATTTTCATTCTCCCCAAGCACTTTAACATCTTAGCGACGCCGATTTTTTCAAGGAGAAAAAGTCGGTTCGCTCGGCGTTTTGTAAATTCAAATTATTTGATTGGGGATAACTTTTTTTTAGAGAGCTGTTCGAACACCACAAGTCCTTAAGCTGTTTTCATTTTCTCTCGAAGTGTTAAATTTTATACAGCTTCAGCCACCATATTTAGCGGTTGACACTCGAAAGCCACACTATATATGCTGAATTTCGTAGGGCGCTGCCCTTTCACGAAATCCATGAGATCCAACGATCAAACTGTGTTGAGAACGTGAGAGAGGCTCCTAGAAAGCGTCTCCGGCGAAGAGATTTGCCGAGTCAGGTGACAGTCCGAGGTAGAAGAATTGTTTAGCGGCACTACACTCACCACAAACCGATACATGCGAACCGAGGCTTTAAGCCCATGTCGCGTGGGTGCTCCAGCTAAACAGATGAGGTGCTGTTCCTGGCCTGCCGCTTGGGTCGCTGAAAGTGAGATACTCTGTTGAGATCTCTTGAGAAAACCCAAGCTTTTATATAGAATCCAAGCATTAGCAATACCAGACAGTTTTGAAACAAAGAGGCTACGACCTCTCGGCTTGAAACGACTATGCTTCAAGCCTTCGGTGCCCTTTTGTTTCGTGATTCACCGACTCTAGATTTTGCCGCGCGTTTGAGCAGGAGCTCACTCCCCGGCGAAGTGATGTCCATTCATATGATAAGAAGAAGCGAGGGAATGCCATGAGTCTTCACACCAGCAGCACCACGACGGATACCGACTTTGCTGTCGACTCTCAAAAGCGCGTCTTTATTAAGAAGCGCAACGGTGATCGCATTCCTCTCGCCGCGGATAAGCTCCTCGAAGCGATTAGTCAATTGAGTTATGGACTGCACGAAGTCTCGCCCAAGCTCATCCTCGATAAGGTCGTGAATGGCCTCTACGATGGTGTGACGACTGAGGAAATCGATAATCTCGTCATCCAGACGACGGCGATGATGATCTCGGAAGAGCCCGAGTACTCCAAGCTTGCCGCCCGTCAGCTCCATCACTTCATCCGCGACGAAGTGTTGAAACTCGACATCCGCAGCTTCTCTGATTCTGTTATATACGGTTCCAAAGTTGGCTTGCTGTCGGATGACGTAGCCACTTTCGTTAGAGCGCACGGCGCTGCTTTGAACGAGGCGATCGACCATCGTCGTTCGGAGCTATTCGAATACTTCGGCCTGCGCACCGTCTATGACCGTTACCTTTTGAAAGATCCAAAATCGCGCCTCGTCTTCGAGACGCCGCAATACTTCTTCATGCGTGTCGCTTGCGGCCTGTCGCAGTCGGTGGAAGAGGCGATCGAGTTCTACGATCTCATCTCGTCCTTCGCCTACATGCCCAGCACGCCGACCCTGTTCAACTCGGCGACGCGCCGTCCGCAGATGTCGTCGTGTTATCTCCTCGAATCGCCCGACGACAGCCTCGAGTCGATCTACGATCGTTACAAAGACGTCGCGCTGCTCTCGAAGTTCGCGGGCGGTATCGGTTTCGCTTATCACAAGGTCCGTTCGCGCGGCTCCCTGATCCGCGGCACCAACGGCAAGTCGAACGGCATCATCCCTTTCCTCAAGACCCTCGATTCGTCCGTCTCCGCGGTGAACCAGGGCGGGAAACGCAAGGGTGCGGCCTGCATCTACCTCGAAACCTGGCACGCGGACATCCTCGACTTCCTCCAGCTCCGCGAGAACACCGGTGATGAAGCTCGCCGGACCCACAACCTCAACCTCGCGAACTGGATCCCTGATCTGTTCATGAAACGCGTGGAAGTCGACGGCCAGTGGTCGCTCTTCGATCCTTCGAGAGTCCCGGCCCTTCCGGACCTCTACGGCGACGAATTCGAAGCGGCCTACATCGAGGCGGAACGTGCGGGCCTCTACGAGACGCAGATCAGCGCCCGCGAGCTCTATGCGGTCATGATGAAAGCCCTCGCCCAGACCGGCAACGGCTGGATGACCTTCAAGGACGCTTCGAACCTTAAATGCAACCAGACCGGCACGAACCCTAAAAACGTCGTTCACCTCTCGAACCTCTGCACCGAGATCATCGAAGTGACGTCGAACTCCGAAACCGCGGTTTGCAACCTGGGTTCGATCAACCTGGCGAACTATGTCGAAGG
>JASLCY010000324.1 GCA_030151925.1 Oligoflexus sp. | reverse complement strand
CGTTATCCCAATTATTTTGGCGTTCTTCCAAAGAACAATGCGAGCGCTGTGAAAGTGCAAAGACCCTACCTTCAAAACGTCGCGAAACGCGTGCTCCTAGCCTCCGACAAGACGCGTGCTTTGCAGTTGTGCTTTTCAGATTACTCGCTTACCCTAAGGTCGCGGACTCTAGGAAGCTCGGAAGGACAAGAAAGTATCGCTTTAGCTGATTACTCCGATGGGAGCCGTGAGCTAGCGATAAACGGTAAATTTTTGACTGATGTGTTCTCCACCATGTCGAGTGATGAGGTAACGATCAACTTCGGATCGGATGAAGATCCAGTTGTTCTTGTTCCTTTTACAGAACCTGCCAGTTGCCATTCCATGCACGTCTTGGTGCCCATTAAAGAAAGCTAAAGGATGGATATGAGCGCAAATCCTGAATCGACCGGTGATGTCTCTCGCCCTTCCAACGCGGAAAAGCCGGCTTATACGGCCGATAACATCCAGGTCCTTGAAGGCCTTGAGGCTGTAAGAAAACGCCCCGGCATGTATATCGGTTCGACCTCCGTCGAGGGTCTCCATCACCTTGTGTATGAGATTGTGGATAACTCTGTGGATGAAGCCCTCGGAGGCCACTGCGATCGCATCGACGTGACTTTGCATATCGATGGCTCGGCCTCGGTCCGCGATAACGGACGCGGGATCCCCGTGTCCATTCACCCGAAAGAAGGCCGCTCGGCGCTCGAGATCGTCATGACGGTTCTCCACGCCGGCGGTAAATTCGATGATAAGGCCTTCGCTTTCTCCGGCGGTCTGCACGGGGTCGGCGCTTCCGTCGTGAACGCGCTCTCCGAGTGGTGCTCGGTGGAAGTTCGTCTGGACGGCAAGGTCCACAAACAATCCTATAAACGCGGCAAGCCCGACGGCCCCATCACGGTCACGGGAACGACCGATGAACACGGCACCTACACTGTGTTTAAGCCGGATCCGGAGATCTTCCCGGATACCACGTTCGTATTCGAGACCCTCGCGCGCCGCCTGAAAGAACTAGCATTCCTCAACCGCGGCCTGCATATCGTGCTCACCGACGAACGCACCGATCAGGTCGGTGATTTCAAGTTCGAAGGCGGGCTCGTCTCCTACTGCGAATTCCTCGCCAAGGGTAAAAACCCGCTGCACGACAAACCTCTTTACATCTTCGGCCAGCAGACCGGCGAGAACGGTCAGGTCGTTGGCCAGGTCGAAGTGGTCTTGCAATGGACGGATGCCTACAACGAAAGTATCTTCTCCTTCGTGAACAATATCAACACGATGGAAGGCGGAACCCACCTCACCGGCCTCAAGGCTGCGCTCACGCGCGTGGTGAACACCTTCGCCGAGGCTTCGGGCCAACTTAAGACTTTTAAGGACGGCATCACGGGTGAAGACATCCGCGAAGGCCTCGTCGGCATCTGCTCGGTTCGCGTCAAGAACCCTGAATTCCAGGGCCAGACCAAGACGAAGCTCGGCAACGCCGAAGTGCGGAACTGGGTGGAGACGATCGTCGCCGAACGCCTGACCGATTATTTCAACGAGAATCCAACGGTCGTCCGCCGCATCGTGCAAAAGATCATCGATGCCGCGCGCGCCCGCATCGCCGCGAAAAAAGCCCGCGAACTCACGCGCCGCAAGGGTGCGCTCGACTTCGCGGGACTGCCGGGGAAGATGGCCGATTGCCAGTCGCGCGATCCGGAGGAGTGCGAACTCTTCCTCGTCGAGGGTGACTCCGCAGGCGGTTCGGCGAAACAAGCGCGCGATCGCCGCGTTCAGGCGGTGCTCCCGCTGCGCGGTAAGATCCTCAACGTCGAGAAAGCCCGTTATGACAAGATGCTGTCTTCGACCGAGATCAAACTCCTGATCAAGGCGATCGGTACCGGTATCGGCAAAGAAGACTTTGATATCAGCAAGATCCGTTACCAGAAAATCGTGATCATGACCGATGCGGACGTCGACGGCGCCCACATCCGCACGCTGCTGCTCACCTTCTTCTTCAGGCAGATGCCCGAGATCATCGAGCGCGGCTACCTCTACATCGCCCAGCCGCCTCTCTATAAGTACAAAAAAGGCAAGATCGAGCGTTATCTGAAGGACAACCGCGAGCTCCTCGAATTCCTCAGCGACGCCGGTATGAGCAACCTCGAGATCAAGGACGACCAGGGCCGCCAGCTCGATAAGGCGGTCGTGAAGGGCCTCCTGTCGAAGTTCGCGCGTTACAGCGAGCTCCTCGACCTCGCCACCAAACGCCGCGCGCGGGGCGTGATCGAGTATATCCTCGATCATGCGGACATCGACGCGACCAACGTGGCGACCGAAGAAGCCGCGAAGGACCTGATGCAGAAGATCACCAGCGCGATCGATGCCCAAGGCCAGCGCCACCACGCGAAGGGCTCGGTCGAGTTCGATCAGGAATACAGCCGCTTCAAGGTGCTGATCGAGACCGTGATCCGGGACGTGCCGAGGGTTTCGACCATCGACGCCACCCTCTTCTCGAGCGGTGAGATCGTCGAGCTCCGCCGCATCAGGAAGCAGATGGAAGAGATCGCCACCGCGCCTTTCACCTTCCAGAAACAAGGGAAAAAGGCCGACAAGAACGAAATCGTGGAAGAAGGCGTGGACAACGCCGGAGTCGCGGCGAACGTCGGCCGTCTCAATAACCTTGAAGAGCTGCGCGACCTCATCGTGGCCGAAGGCCGCCGCGGCGCTTACGTCCAGCGCTATAAAGGGCTGGGCGAG
>JASLCY010000305.1 GCA_030151925.1 Oligoflexus sp. | reverse complement strand
GCTTCGACCGACCTCATCGTCACCACGACCGGTAACATCAACGTGTGCGACAAACACATGCTCGCCGCTGTTAAAGCCGGTGCGGTGGTCTGTAACATCGGCCACTTCGATAACGAGATCGACACGCAGTTCCTCCGCGAGAAATACGAGTGGAGCGAAGTCAAGCCCCAGGTCCACAAGATCTTCCGCGACACCAAGAACGAAGATGATTACATCCTCCTCCTCTCGGAAGGCCGCCTCGTGAACCTCGGTAACGCGACGGGCCACCCTTCGCGCATCATGGACGGTTCGTTCGCGAACCAGGTCCTCGCGCAGATGCACCTTTACGGCAAGAAATGGGCTGATAAGAAGGCCGAATCCGTATCCGTCAAGGTCCTGCCGAAGAAGCTCGACGAGGAGGTCGCTCGCCAGATGGTCGAAGGCTTCGGCGGCGTGATCACCCAGCTGACCGCGGACCAGGCGAAGTACATCGGCGTGAAGGCCGAAGGGCCGTTCAAACACGACGATTACAAATACTGAGTTTTTCGAGAAAATAAGGGAGGCCCGCCCGGGCCTCCTTCTCCCCATAATGGCTAGCCGGCCGAGACTTTTATTGAAATTTCGCAATAATCTCCTATCCTGCGCCTGTTTAGTATGGTATCAGTGCAGCGAAAATCGGGGACCGAGGGGAATTCGCCCCTATATCCCCTCCTTACAACCGATGCAGTCTTTCCTCATGAAGCCTGCAGCCTTAGGCTGAGAGTATCCCTTTGCAATCATTTACCGAATTGAATCTGAGTCCCGAAGTCCTGCGCGCGATCAACGACCTGGGGTTCACGACTCCAAGCCCGATCCAGGCCGAAGCGTTGCCCATCCTCCTCGCGGAAAGCGGAGACTTCCTCGGTCTCGCCGCGACAGGCACCGGCAAGACCGCGACCTTCTCTATCCCCATGATCGAGCAGATCGATCCCAAGCTTCGTGCGGTGCAGGCCCTGATCCTCTGCCCGACGCGCGAGCTCGCGATGCAGGTCACCGATCAAGTCAATCTCCTCGGCAAGTACCGCGGCGTCCAAGCTCTGCCCATCTACGGCGGCGCGAGTTATGACGATCAGCACCGCGGCCTCTATCGCGGCATGCCGGTCGTGGTCGGCACTCCGGGCCGGATCTGCGATCACATCCGTCGCGGCTCGCTCAAACTCGATCACCTGCAAGTCCTGATCCTGGACGAAGCGGACGAGATGATCTCGATGGGCTTCAAAGACGAGCTCACCGCTATCCTCGACAGCGTCCCGGCCGGCCAGGCCCACACCTGGTTGTTCTCGGCGACGATGAGTCCCGAAGTCCGCCGCGTGGCCGACACGTACCTCAAGGACCCTCGCCAGGTCGCGGTGAATCGCACGGAAAAAGTCCCGACCAATATCGAGCAGAAATATTACATCACGCACGAGAGCAACAAGCCGGAAGTCCTCCGCAAGCTCATCGACCAGGCCGATGACTTCTACGGCATCGTCTTCTGCCAGACCAAGGCGCTCGTGACCGATATCACCATGTACCTCATGGATCGCGGTTATCGCGTGGACTCCCTGCACGGCGACAAGAGCCAGGCCGCTCGCGAGACGACGATGAAGGCGTTCCGCGAACGCAAGGTGAAGCTCCTCGTCTGTACCGACGTCGCCGCCCGCGGCCTCGACGTCAAGGACGTGACGCACGTGATCAACTACTCGATCCCGAGAGAGCTCGATAGCTACGTCCACCGCATCGGCCGTACCGCGCGCTGCGGTAAGTCCGGCGTCGCGATGAGCCTGGTGGCGCCTCGCCAGCGTGGTTTGATCGCGCAGATCGAACGCCTCACCAAGAGCCAGCTCATCGAAGGCATCATCCCGACCCGCCGTGAGCTCGGCGCGAAGAAGGTCGGTCTGATGCTCAGCAAGTTCCAGGGCCAGGAAGCGATTTACTCCCGCGCCGTGGAATCGATGAACACCGAATGGAAAGAAGCGCTCGCGGCGATGTCGCCCGAGGAGATCGCGGGCCGCTTCCTGGCGCTCACGTTCCCGGAGATCTTCGAAGATCGCGAACCGGAGCGCGTCGCGCCCGCGTTTAAGGATGACAAAGGCCCTCGCGGCCGCTTCGGCTCCGCTCAAGGACGCGGCGACAGAGGCGATCGTTTCGAGAGACGTCCTCGTTTCGGCGATAAAGGCCCCCGTTTCGAGAGAGACCATGGTGATTCTCAGGGCCCTAGGACCCGTCGCCCTATGCCAACTCGACCAGAACACAGCCGGGCCCTCAGCCGCGTCGATAAGCCGTTCGCCAAAGAGACCAAGGATCTGGTGCGTGAGCTGACCGAGACGACTCGCGAGAAAAAGCTCAAAGCCAAGGCCGGTCGCCCTTTTGCTGGCAAATAAACTTTAGCCCTCTTTCGGAAACCTCCGGACCGCTTTTTTATGCTAGGATCTTTATCTAGCTAAAAATGGTCCGGAGGTTTTGATGAAGGCGTTCATAATTCCTACCCTTGCGACTACTCTTCTCCTCGGCACTCAGTCGTGCAAAAGCGTTAAAGCCAGCCACGACCTCGATGGTCCCGCTCCCGATATCAACAGCGCCGATACCAAAGGCGAAAAGACCCAGACCCAAGAGGACGGGAAAGCGACGAGCGTGAATAACAGCGGCGAATCGTCGACTATCACGACCACGCCGGGCAGCAAGACGACTACCACCACGACCCCGGACGGCACCAGTACCACGACGGATTCCGACGGGACGCAGCCCAACCCGCCGGACGTGAACGCGCCGGACGCCTTCACCGCCACCAACTCCCTCACGTCGGGCCAGACGCTCAATCCAGGCCAAAGCATTACTTCGACCGATGGCCGCTTCACGGTGATCTATCAGCAGGACGGCAACCTCGTCCTTTATTACATCGGCCGCGACGTCGATAAACAGAACAACCACGTTGGCGACAAGCCTTCACGCGCGTTGTGGGCCTCCGGCACTTATAATACCGGCGGAGTCCGCGCCTCCTTCCAATCCGACGGCAACCTCGTCGTTTACAAGGACGGCAACCAGGCCCTCTGGGCCAGCAACACGGCCGGCTCGGGCGCGGCTCGCGCGCAGATCACCAATCAGGGCGCCTTCGTTTTGTACGACAAGGGCGGCAAGGTTCTCTGGAGTTCGAATACCGGCGGCCACCCGCCCGCGAAACCAAGCGATACGCGGCCGGTCGCGGTCGGTAAGTGGAGCTCGCAGATCAAGTGGCCGGTGATCCCTATCCACACCGTGCTGATGCCGAACGGCAAGGTCCTGAGTTTCGGTACGGATAAAAACGGCGAGCAGACCGCCAGGCTCTACTACGATATCTGGAATCCGAGCCAAGGCACCGGAACCGATTCCCACTTCACGCTCAATAACACCTACAGGGTCGACTCCTTCTGCGGTTCGCCTATCATCCTGCCGAGCACCGGCAACGTCCTGATCTCCGGCGGCGATATGCGCGATGCGCCGAACACCAACGCCGGCATCAAAGATACCCTCTTCCTCCGCGTGAACGATCAAGGCCTCGAGCGCGGCCCGAACCTGAGCCTGGCGCGCTGGTACGCGACGTCCACGACTTTGCCCAGCGGCGAGGTCATGATATACGGCGGCGTGGACGGCACGAAGAATATCTCCCTTTCGCCCGAAGTCTACACGCGCGCCAATAACAGCTGGCGCACGCTGATCGGCGCTTCGAACAGCTCTATCCTGAACGATAACGAGGCGAAGTGGTGGTATCCGCGCAACTTCGTGAATCCGGTCAACGGCAAAGTCTTCGGCATGAGCGGCGATAAGATGTACGAGATCGATCCGGCCGGCAGCGGCACGATCACCGATCTCGGCAACCTGCCCGGCAACACGCGCGATTACATCTCCACGGCCGTGATGTACGACGTCGGCAAGATCCTGCAAGCCGGCGGCGATTTCAACGGACATCTTGATGGACGTGGATCCGATCAGGCTATCACCGTGGATATCTCGAGCGGGAAGCCGGTCGTCAGCAACGTTACCCCCATGGCCTACGATAGGATTTGGGCGACCTCCACGGTCCTGCCCTCGGGCGAGGTCCTGATCACCGGCGGCAGCGGCATCACCAATGAGTTGACCGATCCCGTCCTCACCGCGGAAATGTGGAGTCCGAAGACCAAGACCTTCAGGCCTCTGAGCTCGGCAGCCGTAGCCCGTCTCTACCATTCGACCGCGCTCCTGCTGCCCGACGCTTCGGTGCTGGTCGGCGGCGGCGGCGCGCCGGGCCCTCTGGTGAACCTGAACGCCGAGATCTATTATCCCCCTTATCTCTTCGATACGAACGGCAACCTCGCGGCGCGCCCTGCGATCACCAACGTGGCGAGCAAGCTCGACTATAACCAGAAGTCCGAAGTGAATTTCGCCGGCAGCGTCAGCAAAGTCGTGTTGATCAAAACCGGCGCCGTCACGCACTCCTTCAACTTCGAGCAGCGGTATATTCCCCTGGATTTCACGGTGAACGGCTCGAGCTCGATCAGCGTGACGATGCCGAAGAACGCGAACATCGCCACACCCGGTTATTATCATCTCTTCCTGATCGATAATAAGGGCGTGCCTTCGGTCTCGAGGATCGTCGGTTTGGGGACTTGAATACGAGCCCTAATACAGCGGGCCGAGGATAAGGCGAGGGTCGGGATATCTTTCGAGCGCCTCGCTGAGTTCCGCCGCTGAGACCACTCCGGGCAGGTCCGCTTTCGCAGGTTTTTCCCAGCTTAATTGCACGTGAGCATGCGGCGGCCATCCGCCGTTTTCCGTTTCATCGCCTATCCAGGCGAAGACTTCCCCAGCCTTGATCTCCCGTCCCGGGAATTGCCCGTCCAAAGACTTCCGGCTCAGATGCCCCCACAGGACATAAAGCGTTTTTCCATCCACGCGATGCTGGGTGACGAGCGTCGGGCCGTAATCGCCGGGGGCCGCGTTATCGGCAAAATGCAGGACAAAACCATCGGTAAAGGCATGGAGAGGCGTGCCGGCCGGGGCTCCCAGGTCAATCCCCACATGATAATGGCGTGCATGACGTTGAAAGAGATCCTGCTGATAATGTCCGGCGCGATTCTCGTTGTAACGGCCTATGGTGTAGGGAGCGCCGGTCGGATTCCCGGCTCCTTCCGGGCTGAAGTCCAGAAGGAGAGGCGGGGAGGGGAATTTCAAAACCGGGTGGAACATGGGGTTTGCGGCTCCTCGGCGCTCGGGATCAGGCCCGGCTATATTTTTCATGAATAAGATGCAAGGCAATGAATTCTATGGTCTTTCCCGATTTTACGTCGCCCGAAACCAGTATTTCTGTTTGACGTTCCTCCCTGAATGTCAGAAGGAGTAGGGGCCTAAATAGAATCCGTACCCCTATATAACTGTAAGGAGCTTACCTTGACACGTTATTTCGCACTGCTCTCGCTGAGTCTCATGCTGCTGTCTTGTA
>JASLCY010000304.1 GCA_030151925.1 Oligoflexus sp. | reverse complement strand
ATTTCGCGGAACAGGCTGCCTTCCGCGTCGCGGCGGCGAAGCGTTTCGAACAGCTCGAGATCGCGCCCGAAATATATCCTGACCGTGAGCAAGTTCAGCAAGAAGGAGATCGTCCGCACGCTCGCCCTCGATCCCGACAAGATCTTCGTCACCTACAACGGCGTGTCCGAGGATTATAAGCCGGTCGACGACAAGTTCTACCTGGAATACGTGCGCGATATCTATGGCCTGCCCGAACGCTTCATCTTCTGCGTCTCCAACAACAAGCCGCATAAGAACGTGCACCAGCTCGTGCGGGCCTATTGCTACTCCAACGTCGATATCCCCCTGGTCCTCGCCTGCCCTACGGATCCCAACCTGATCCGCATCGCCGAGAACTACGGGAAGAAGCATATGGTCTATTTCTCGAAGTTTATCGAAGAGCATCACCTGCCGGCCGTCTATTCGCTCACGGACCTCTTCGTCTATCCTTCGACTTACGAAGGCTTCGGCCTGCCGCCGCTCGAGGCCCTGGCCTGCGGGACTCCGGTCGTCGTCGCCCGTTCGTCGAGCCTGCCGGAGGTCGTGGGCGATAACGCGATCTTCGCGAATCCCTTCGACTATAAGGCGATCGCCGCGGCGCTCGAGAGCGGCGTCTACGACATCCCGCTGCGCGAGCAGCTCAAGAAGAAGGGTTTGGGTCACGCCAAGAGCTTCTCCTGGGATCAGATGATCGAGAAGACGATCCAGGTCTACGAACTCTGCGAGAACGCGGCGACGCTCAAGGCCGGCGGCAACCTAGGCTTGGCCGAGGGGCCCTCAGCCCTTGCACAGAAGAGGTAAGAAGTGCGGATAGGAATCAACGGGCGCTTTCTCGTCGCGAAACGGACGGGCGTACAGCGCGCCGCCTATAACTTGATAAGGACCCTGTTCGATATCGACCAGGAAAACCAGTACGTGCTCTTCACCGGCGAGGAGCAGGCCGAGGAGTGGCGCCGTTATCCGAACGTGGAGCTCGTGACGAGCCCGCTGAAGATCGGCGGCAACCTCCGCAACCACTTATGGGAGCAGTTCGTGCTCCCGCGCCTGGCGAAGAAGCACAAGATCGATATCCTGCATTCGCCCGCGAACATGGCTCCGATGTTTTACAACGGCGCTTCGGTCGTGCATATCCACGACCTTTGTTTCGTGGTGAACCCGCAGTGGTATTCCTACACCTTCCACACCGCGTATAACGTAGCGATCCCGCGTCTCGCCAAGAAGGCGACGCGCGTCATCACCAACAGCAACAACTCGCGCAACGACCTCCTGCAGTTCTACAACGTGGACGCGAGCAAGGTCCGCCTCATCTATTGGGCCGTGGACCAGACCTTCGGCTCGAAGGACCTCGGCACCCAGGATCAGCCGCCCGAGAGCGATTACATCCTGTACGTAGGGTCGCTCGAGCCTCGCAAGAACATCGGCAACCTCATCGAGGCGTTCGAGCGCATGCGTTCGCGCAATCCCGATCTGAAGACGAAGCTGGTGCTGATCGGGGGCGAGAGCCCGCTGTTCGCCAACGTCCGCCTGCAGATCAAGACCTACGAGAAGGACGTCGTCTTCAAGGGTTTCGTCTCCGACGACGAGCTGCGCGCCTATTATCGCCATGCCCAGGCCGTGGCCTACCCGAGCCTTTACGAAGGTTTCGGCCTGCCGCCGCTCGAGGCCATGGCGAGCGGGGCGCCCGTCGTGACGTCGAATACGAGTTCTCTCCCAGAGGTGGTCGGCAACGCGGCCCTGATGGTGAGTCCTTACGACTGCGATCAACTTGCCGAGACGCTCGCCATGATAGTCCGGGATCCGGTCCTCCGCCGGGAAATGCGGGTGCGGGGCTACGAGCAGGTCAAGAAGTTTAACTGGTACCGAGTTGCACGAAACATCCTAGCGGTATATTACGAAGTCTATTCGGAAACGCATCAAGGGTACGGCGAGGTCTGCCTCCCTTTTGCGAAGTGGAAGGAAATGATGCAGCGCGAGAAGGCCTATATCAAGACCCACGATCTCGCGAGCAACCTGCTCAGGGCCGATGTCCAAAAAGTTTAATTCACGAGGCCGAGGAGCCTTTGGGAGCATCAGATGCGTGAGCGCATTAGCAGCCTTTTGAAAAACGGCAAACCGGAAGACAGCGTAACGGTATTCGGCTGGCTCAGATCTAAGCGGGTCTCGAAGAACGTCGCGTTCCTGGTGGTGAACGATGGTTCGACGCAGAAGGACCTGCAGCTCGTCGTGGACGGGCAGAATCCGACTTCGCGAAACTCACGGAGCTCGGCACCGGCGCTTCGCTGCGTGCGGTCGGCACGCTCAAGGCTTCGCTGGGCAAAGGGCAGGATTTCGAAGTCCACGTCGATAAGTTCGAGGTCTACGGCGCGAGCCCCGAGGACTACCCGCTGCAGAAGAAGGGCCATACGCTCGAGTTCCTGCGCGAGATCGCTCACCTTCGCGGTCGGACGAACACCTTTGGGGCCGTATTCCGGGTTCGTAACCAACTGGCGGCCTTGATCCATGAATTCTTCCAAAACCGCGGTTTCATCTGGGCCCATACGCCGCTCATCACGGCTTCGGACGCGGAAGGCGCGGGCGAGATGTTCCAGGTGACGACGCTGCCTCTGGATAAACTCCCGCGTGACCCTAAAGGCCAGATTGACTTTAAACAGGATTTCTTCGGCAAAAAATCCCACCTTACCGTGAGTGGGCAGCTGAACGGCGAGGCTCTCGCCCTCTCGGTCGGTGATATCTATACCTTTGGACCGACCTTTCGCGCGGAGAATTCCAACACGACCCGGCACCTGGCCGAGTTCTGGATGGTCGAGCCCGAGATGGCGTTCGCCAACCTTCAAGATGATATGAACCTCGCCGAGGACTTCCTGCGTTTCATCTTCGGGGAGATCGTCAAGCGCTGTCCCGACGAATTGGACTTCCTGGGTCAGCACTACAAGAACTCATCCGTGGAGCAGGTAGCGGCCCTTGCCAATGAGAAATTTGGCCGAGTCACCTACACCGATGCTGTGAAGGCTCTCCTCGATTCGAAACAGACCTTCGAATATCCGGTCTCCTGGGGGATCGACCTCCAGACCGAGCATGAGCGCTATTTGACTGAGGTTATCTTTAAAAAGCCAGTCATTGTAACTGATTATCCGAAGGACTTTAAAGCCTTCTATATGCGTCT
>JASLCY010000278.1 GCA_030151925.1 Oligoflexus sp. | reverse complement strand
TTCAGCCTCTGGTTCATGAGCGCGATCGTCGCGCCTATCGTCTGCGGCCTGCCCTATGTCGATGATTTCGTGGTGCGCACGGTGTTCACGAACCTCCCGGACTCGGCCAGAGGCCTGATGAGCCTCCTCAGCCTCAGCATGCTCGGAACCTTGCTTATCTCGGTGTTCGGGCTGCAGCTCCTGATGTCGCGCGGCCGCCCCTGGCCCATCATCCGCGCGGGCCTGGGTTATATCGCGGTGTTGCCGCTCTTCGTATGGACCCTGCGTGATCATGGTCTGAAGGCCGTGGCCTATGGCGTGATCGCCGGCAAGTTCGGCATCGGCCTTTACCTCCTGCATTCCGTGCGTTCTTATATTACGCGGATTCCCTGGTCGGCGTTTTTCTTCCCGTTCCTCGCCGGCGGCGTGATGAGCCTGGTGCTGCACCTCTTGCATACGCCTGTATTCGTGGTGAACGTCGGGGTCGGCGGTCTCGTCTATGCGATCGCCCTCGCCCTGATGAATATCCGCGAGGTGAAGTGGATCGTGGCGAAGGTGCGTTCTCTTTAAAGTGAGGCGAAGCTTGTGTTTGACTACGAGATCATCTATTTTGCGAATCTATTCATTTAAGCATGGTATATCAAGCGAATGTACGTGCGAGGAGGCACTTTGAGCGGGCTTTGGGTCAGACGGCAGGAACGGTTTGAAGGCCTCGTCGAACGTTGTGCGCCTGGCGGGCACCGGGGTTTGGCCGAGATCATTCAGGGGCTGGGGCTTTCTCCCGAGTCCAAGGTCCTCGACGTGGCCGCCGGAAGCGGGGCTTTCTTGGCTCGTTTGCGGGCTCAGGGATTCCGCGACCTGTCGGCGATCGAACTGGACGTCGCCGACTTCAAGCTCTCGGGCATCCCCGTGAAGAGCGTAGACCTCAACCGCCCTTTCGCCGAGCAGTTCGACCAACGCTTCGACCTCATCACCGCGGTGGAGATCATCGAGCATCTCGACAACCCGCGGCACCTGCTCAAAGAACTGCACAGCCTGCTCAAGCCGGGCGGGACGCTGGTCGTCACCGTGCCGAACACCGAGCAATGGATCGCCCGCCTGAAGTTCCTGATCAAGGGCGAACCGAAGCACTTCGGTCTCGCCGATATCGAATCGCAGCGCCACATCTCGCCGATCCTGAGCTTCCAGATGGAATACATGTTCCGCGAGATCGGCTACCAGCTGCAGCGACTGACGTCGGTCGGCAATTTCTGGGGCACGTTCAAGGATCCGCTCTTCACCCTGCTGGGGAAGGTCGTGAAGCTGTTCATCCGCGGCTGCCGGCTCGACGGCGAGATGCTCGTTTTCGTGGCGAAGGCCGGTGAACCCGCGGCTTCGTTGAAAGGCCGCGATTCCCGGTATTTTGAGGCCGCGAACTACGCCCTGGCCGATGACAAGCTCTAAACGTCCGCACAGCCTTAGGACCTATGCCCTATGAAATTCCTGACGTTCAACCATCACGAATCCTATCTCTGCGCGCTGGCTGGCCTCGGCGAAGAGTTCGACGTGGTCGTGAAAAAGGGCGATCTCGATTTGAGCTGGAACGTCCGGGCGAGGCCCGTGCCGGCGAATTTCCGGCTCGTGGCCTTCGAGGACGCCCGGGAGCAGATCCATGCGGGCGCCTATTCCTACATCATCTGCCATACGCTCAAAACGCTGCTCTGGCTCTTCCCCTTGCAGAGAAAACGCCTCATCTTCGTCATCCATATCAACCTCTTCCGCGACACCTTCGTAAACCGCGTGAAAAGCCTGTTCAAACGCGGGATCGTCCTGTTCTGGCAAAAGGCCTTCGGGCTCAAGGTCATGTCGGTCAGCGAATCGAAACGCCTTGATTGGCGAGTGCCCTGCGCCGTGGCCAAGAATTTTCCGGTACCTTTCGCGCCGGAGCTCCTCGCGCCGCGGAAGACGGACGAGGTTCGCGGAGCGTTTGTCGGCAACCGCATCAAGGAGCGCGGCGGTGAACTGGGCTGGCCCGTCCTCGAACAGGTGCTGAAGACCGGGAGCATCGATATCATCGGTTACAACCCGGATATTCCTGGAGCTATCATACCCAAGGATTTTCCGGAGTTCGTCGCTCGTTTCTCGGCGGCGCACTTCTACGTCTACCCCATTCCTCCCGAACAGGGGGACGGTTATAATCTCGGGAGCCTCGAGGCGATGCTGCTCGGGCAGCCGGTGGTTTCGCTGGTCAACCCCACTTCGCCTATCCGCGACGGCGTCAACGGCCTGCTCGCTCAGGACGCGGCGGGGATGATAGCCCAGATCGAGCGGCTGAAGGGCGATGAGGCCTTGCGGCTCAAACTGGGAGCCGGAGCCAGGGAAACCGTGCGGAAAGAGTTCAGCCCGGAGCAGTTCTGGGCTGCGTGGCGACAGATCCTCGACCTTGAACCGTCTCGTTAACAACGTGAGCCCAGCCATGCGTTTTTGTTATGTCCTGCCTCACTTCGACGAAACGAAGAACAGCTTTTCCAAGCTGCTCGCACCGATCGTCGATGGTTTGGCCCGGGAAGGGCACAGCATCACCATTCTCTCGACCAACGCCGCTTATCGAGGGCCTTACCAGGCTATGCACCAGGCTTTGAAGGTGCCGAACCTCAAGCTGCCCTTTCTGAATTACGCCCTTACCGTGATCGTGAGCACCCTCTGGCTGTTGAGGAAACGTCGATCTTTCGACTGCATCCACAACCTCGGCGTCGGCACGACCCTCGTCCAGGATGTGATGACCGCTCACGCCTGCCACCGCGCTTGGGTCGCCTGCAAATGGCGCTTCGGCGAATACGCGACCCTCTTCCTGAATCCCATGCATGCGCTGATACTCCTCGTCGAAGGGCTCAATTACCGGCGCAATATCCCTATCATCGCCGTAAGCCCTTCGGTCGAGCGGGAGATAGCCCTCTATTATCCGCAGACCGAGGGCCGCATCACGCGGATCGAGAACGGAGTGGACATAGGCGGCCCCAAGGGGCCTCTGCCTGCGCGTCGGCCGGAATTCACCATCAGTTTTGCCTCCAACGACCATCGCAAGAAGGGCCTCGGTGAACTGCTGGGAGCCCTGTCCCTCGCCCTCAAGCAGGGCCTGCACTGGCGGCTCGTGGTGCTGGGGCAGGACGCCAAGAATCAGGAGGGCTGGAAAAACCAGGCGAAGGTCATGGGCCTGGGCGAGCACGTCGACTTCCGCGGGCATGTGACCGATATCAAAGCCCACTTCGCGGCGAGCGACGTCTTCTGCCTGCCGAGTTATTATGAAGCCTTCGGTCTCGTGTTCCTGGAAGCCGCCCATGTTTCGCGGCCGCTGGTCGGGACGGACGTCGGTATTTATTCTGAATTGATCGGTTCGGACTTCACCGGCCTCCCTATCGCCATCCCGCCCTCGTCCGTGGCCCTGTTCGAGGCCCTGCGCCGCCTCTACGAGAGTCCCGAGGCTGCTCAAGCCTTAGCCGCCCGCTGCCACGACCGAAGCCTGGAATTCACCGCGGATCGCATGGTGGCCGCGCATCTCGATTTTTACCGTCATCTAAATCTGGCCGCTGCCCGGGGAATTTGATAAATTCGAAAGAAAATCTCTCCTGGGCGAGGTGCGTTGATGGGCAAGTCGCGGGTACTGATTGCGGGGGGCGCCGGCTTCATCGGAAGCCATCTTTGCGAAGCCTATTTGAAGAAGGGCTGGGAAGTCCTTTGTCTCGACAACTTCAGCACCGGCAGCAAGGATTATCTTTCGCGCATCCTCAGCCACTTCAATTTCGAAGTCCTGCGGCACGACCTGATCGAGCCGGTCCGCGCCGAAGTCGAGCTGATCGTCAATTGCACGATGCCGCCTGATCCCCAGACCTATGGAGCGCAGCCGATCCAAACGCTCAAGACCGCTTTCCAGGGTTCCCTGCATCTGCTGGGGCTCGCCAAACGCACCGGCGCCCGTTACGTGCTGGCGAGCAGCGGCGCGGTCTACGGCTCCGGTTCCGCGGGTCTGCTCGCTGAGAGTTCGTGGGGCCAGGTGAATCCCCTCGCGGTCGACGGTTCTTTCGTGGAAGGGCTGCGCATCGCGGAAACCCTCGCGACCGAGTATCACCGCATGCATAACGTCGATAGCCGCATCGCCCGGATCTTCCCGACCTATGGGCCGCGGATGCCGGAGATCGAGGAGTCCCTGGTCGGGCAGCTGATCCACCAGGCCGTGCTGGGTTCGGACCTGCTCCTCTACGGAGATGGCAGCGAATCCTATTCGCTCTGTTATATCGAGGATTTGGTGAAGGGCTTGGTCGCCCTCGGCGAACTCGATGATTTCAACGGGGCGATCAATCTGGGGTCCGACCAAGCCTGGCCGGCGGCGAGCATAGCCGAGAAGGTCCTGGAATGGACCGGCAGCCGTTCCCAGATCGTCTACCAGCGGCGCGAGGAAGATGCTTACGCCCATACCCCTCTCAGGCCTGATCTGAGCTTGGCTCGGCATACGCTGGGCTTTGAGACGAGCACCTCGCTCGAGGCCGGCCTCAAGAAAACGGTCCAGTATTACAAGGACACCCTTCTCGAGAATCCGCTCGCATAATAAAAACCCAGGACGGTCATGAGCGCGAAACGCACTTCCCCATCGAAATAAGCGTTTTGCGTGAGCCCGCCGAGGAAGAGGCAGAGCATCGTGAAATCGCGGATCTGCCTCACCGGTCGCGGAGCGTCGCGTCCCACGAAGTGGATGCTGACCATCCAGGCGAGGAAGGCGAGCGCCGCGAGGAGGCCGCCTTCGGCCGCGAGCTGCAGAAGCTGGTTATGCGCTTCGTAAGCCTTCTTGAAGTCGTGGAGCCCTATCGCTTCGTAATAGGGGACCCGGTAAGGCCTATCGAGGTTGATGCCGTGGCCGAGGAGCGGCCGCTCTTTCACCATGTTCCAATGCACGATGGCGAAGGCTATCCTATCGTCGGCATAGGGGCTCTCCTTCTCTTCGGAGAGCTTCTCCGCGCCCATATTCTTCAGGCGATGCGAGATCTTGTTTTCGGTCGAGAAGACCAAGGCCAGCCCCAGAATCAGCCCGCCGAGCATGATCCAGCGGGTCCTGCCTTTGAAGTGCATGAAGTAGAAGACCACGGCCGCGAGCAAGGCCACGAGCTGCACGGTCCTCGACGCGGAATAATAGATCAGCGCGAGGTTCGCCAGGGCCGCGAGCCAGCGCAGGCCGTTCCTCGGCTCATAACCCAGGGCGATCATGTTCAAGGGCCA
>JASLCY010000271.1 GCA_030151925.1 Oligoflexus sp. | reverse complement strand
CTTGCAATCTTTCTGCAGCCCTTTGAAATTGAAGTTCTCGAGTTCCTTGCCCTGGTTGCCTGACTTGTGGCAAGCCACGCAGCTGGCTTTCGCGTGAGCGCCCTGCAGGTTAAAACCGGTGACCTCGTGTTTGAAGTTGGTGATCTTCCATTCGGTCTGGGTATGGCAGGTCAAACATTGAGGGCCGCGGAACTTCGGACTGAAGTTGGCGCCGTGCTGATCCTTGTGACAAGCCAGGCACTTCTCGGTCTTGAGTTTAGGGAATTCGTATTTGATATTGTTTTTGCCTTCCGAGACGTGGCACTTGGAGCAGGCGAGCTTCGCGTGCGCGCCTTCCAGGGCATAACCCGTTTGCTGGGCATGGTCGAACTTCTTCGCGTTCTTCCAGGTTTCGGTGGTGTGGCAGGAGCTGCATTCCTTGCCTTTGAACTTGCCTTCGAAGAAGTGGATATCGTCCTTCTTGTGGCAGGAGATGCAGTTGTTCGGCAGGCCGAAGAACTCGGTCTCGAGCTTGCGTGTGGGTTTGTCCTTGCGGGTATCGGTATGGCAGCTCTTGCATTCGGCCCGCGCATGCGCGCCGTCGAGCTTAAAGCCGGTCCGGGTGTGATCGAAGGTCTTCTGGTCGAAGCTCGCGAGGTTCGCTTCGCGGCCCTTGTGCTCCTTGTGGCATTCGATGCAGTTCTTATCGTTCATCAGGCCGTGGAAGTGCTGCTTCGCCACCACGTTCTCATTGATCTTCTTGTGGCAGTCCAGGCAATTCTTGTTGGGCACGCCGCCGCCCGCCTCATGGCACTTCAGGCAATCCTTGTGCTCGAGCTCGTCGTGCCCGAGGACCAGGGGCCCGGGCGCCAGGAGTTTATTGAGGAGGCCTTCGAACTTCTCTTTGTTGCCGCCCTGGGAATAGGCCTGCTTGCCGGTCGAAGCCGCGAAGAGCATCCCGAGGAAGATGAGAAGAATCGCCAAGGGCTTGCGCATTCAGATCTCCTCGAACAGAGCGGGTTTCGTCCGCACAGGGGCGACCGTGCCCTTGCCGAAGCGATAACCGAGCATGACGAACAACGCGTTGGCTGATACTTTATCATCTTTCTCGCGTTGATAGCCGAGGGATCCGCGGATCCTGTCATTTAAGAAGAATCCCGCATCGAGATTGGTCACCTGCCTGTGATTCACAAAACCGTCTTCGTAATCCTCCTGGCTGGCCGTGTGGATCAGGGAGATGCTGAAATTCTGGTTCCAGTACTCGTAGCCGCCGCGGATATATTTGTCTTTGCTGAGATAGTTATTGCGCATCCCGTACTGCGCGCGGAAGGAGCCGGTCGACACCAAAAGCTTCGGCAATATAACGCCGAGGGCGACGCCGGTCTCGTTTTTGCCGTCCACCGTGCGCCGCGAATAGTCGGCGCTGTAATCGACGGAAAGGCCCGGCAACATCCTGTGCCGCAGGTCGAAGCTGAGCGTCTGCACGGGACTCGGCGCCAGAGGATCGAGGATATCGCGGCGGATCAGGTAATCTTCCGTGTTGGTTTGCAGCAGGCTCACGTTCGATTTCACTTTTTCGCCGGTGTAGGTATAGGTGATGTTGGCCCGACGAAGCGCTGAGGTCGGCACGAAATCGTGCTGGACGAAGCTTGAGATGCGATGCTGCTGGCTGATTTCCCAGAGAGCCATGTGGTAGAAATAGGTGTGGCTGTCTTTATCGGTCAGGTTGTAGGTCGGCGCGATCGCGATCGCGTTGTTGGTGTAGAGCTCGCGTTCGAGGCCGTTCTTCTTGTCGTAGGAAAGGTAGACGCCGCCCTGCGTGTCGCTCACCGATTTCACGCCGGGATTCACGTAGTAAGGCGTGATCACGTCTTTCGGCGCCTGGCCGCCGAAGAGCCCAAAACGCATATCCCTCGACATCCGGTAGCCGACTTCGGCGCCATCGTTATCCAGCACGTTCGCTTCGATCAAGGAAAAGCGCCCGAGCGTGAAATACAGGCGGTTCGATTCCCAGGGGCGTTTATAGGCGACTTCGCGCGCCTGGAACCTGTTGTAGTTCTCGAGCGTGAGATTCTCGCTGTTCAGCGCGCCGTAGTTATCGACCTTATCGCGCAGATCGATCTGCACCGTGTCGTCGTGCGAGGAGAAGTCGTAGATGCTCATGCGCAGTTGGGCCGAATAGACTTTCTCGTCGTTGCTGCTTTCGCCGTCGATAGGCTCGGCGAATTCCACGCTGCGCGTATAACCGCCGACGCGCACCTGCCCGGACGCTTCCACCGCCTTCGCCGATTGCGCCGTCGCAAACGCCAAAAACAGCGAAAGAGCGCACAAGGCTCCCGCTGCTCGGCCGGGCGATTGGATGAAAGGCTGAAACGTCAAAAAACTGCTCACCTAGAGAAGGGTTGGTACCTCTAGTTTAGCAGTTTTACATGGCTTTAGGGAGGTGCCCGGAAATGATTACCCGGGCTTCCAGTTCGGAAACTTGTGGCAAGGCGCGCATTCGCCGCGAGCCTCATGCGTGGACTGCGTGCTGGCCCTGGTATGGCAGCCGAGGCAGACCGTGGGCGCGGGATTGTGCCCGAGCACTGCAGCTTTTTTGATCGTCGGGAAGGTCGGGAAGTCATGGCAGTTCGAGCAATCCGCGCCGAGGCCGTGCTTCTGCGTGGCATTCAGGTCCGTGTTCGGAGGCGGCCGCTCGGCTTCATGGCATTCCGCGCAATTCGTCGTCAAACTCGTGTGATCGATGCTCTTTGCGGCGTTGGTCAGGCCTTGGTCCTCGACCTTGGGCTGCTTGGTCCCGCACGCCGGGAGCAGCGTAAAAAAGAGGCTCAACGCGAATGATTTAAACAGGACGCTCATCATTCAGCTCGCCTTCACGGGTTCACCGTATTTCGTTTCGATGTTGACGCCTATGCTCTTCAGGAAGGCGAACGGCATGATAGCGCCGGCGAAGATGAAGAGGTAATCGTTTTGCAGGCGGAATTCCTTATCGTCCTTCTTCACGATCACGTGATCCGCCTCTATTCTGGTCACGGACGAGTTATAGGAAATCTTGATCAGGCCTTTACGCTCGTAGTCGCGGATGATGTCCTGGTTCTCCTGGTTGCAGCGGTCGAAGTTCTCTCCGCGCACGAGCAGGAAGACTTTATTCCTCAGACGCGCATTGCATAGATATTGGGCAGCCTCCACTGCGGCGTTGCCGCCGCCGACGACCGCGATCCACTGCCCCTGGTATTGGTCGGGATCGAGGAGGTTATAAGTGACTTTAGGCAATTCCTCGTTGGGCAAACCGAGTTTCCGCGGAGTCCCGCGGACGCCCATGCCGAGGATGATCTTCTGGGCCGTGAGCGAGCCCGCCGACGTCTCGACTTCGAAGACGTCGCCTTTTTTCACGACGTTGATGAAGCGGCATTCCTCTTTCACCTGCAGATGCGCCTTCCGCCGGATCGCGCTCCACAGCTCGAGCAGCTCCTCTTTCGAGACCTTGTTCTTGCTGAACTTGTGCTGCCCTATCATCGGCAGGTCGAGCGGATAGGACATGACCACTTTTTGCTTGGGGAAGTTATAGATCGTGCCCCCGAACTTATTCTGCTCGATGCAAAGGTATTTCACCTTCGCCTCGGCGCAGACGAGCGCAGCGGACAGGCCCGCGGGCCCGGCGCCGACGACGATCACATCGAACTGCGCTTTCACCCCGGATTTCAGGCTCTTCGTCGCATGCTCGCCGGCGAGTTTGCCCTGCTTCACCGCGTTGCGGATCAGCCCCATGCCGCCGAGCTCGCCGGCGATATACATGCCGGCGACGTTGGTCTGGAAATTGGTGTCCACATGCGGCAGCTCCATGCCGCGGGTCTTGGTGCCGAACACCAGTTGGATCGCATCGAAAGGGCAAGACGCGCGGCATTCGCCGTGGCCCACGCATTTGGAGGGTTCGATCAGCTGGGCGCGATGGTTGATGAGCTTGATGATGTCGCCCTCGGGACAGGCGTCCACGCAGGCGCCGCAGCCGCCGCAGAGAGCGGGATCGATCTCGGGATGGAGGCTGAGCGGTTCGTTCATCTTCTTCTCGACCGCATCGTCCCACTGCCGCTTCGCGACGCGTTGGTGCTTGTTGCGTTTCCTCGTTCCCCACAGGCCGAGGCCGACCAGGAAGAGGATTCCGAGCAGAGGGGTCGACTGGGTGACGATGTAATAAAGCTTATGCAGCATAAGTCTTATCCCGCTTAGCCGTGCGAAACACGGAAGATGAGAGACGACACGATGTGGATGATGGCGACGACGTACATCCAGATCGCGAAGGGCGAATGGAACGTGCGCCAGTAACCGAAGAGCAGATGGTAGTAATGCGTATCGAGCAAGCGTCGGCGCAGTATCGCCCAGGCCTTCAGCTTCCTCCTGACCACACGGTTGGATCCGCGCCAGGGTACGCTCGGCAGGGCCACCATCATGCGCGCCTCGCCTATCATCGACCGGAGGAGGAAGATCGCGACCGGCGTGCTCCGGAGGTCGTGGCCCTGCAGGCCGCCCGCCATGGCGAAGGCCCGGGCCTTGGCGGCGAGCATCGCGTGTTCGGTCACGCGGCTCTGCGAAGCCTTCACGTATTGGTCGAACTGCGTTTCCATCGTATCGATGTCTTGTTTGAGGGAGACTTTGCTCTGCTGGAGCTGGATGTAGAAGTAGCGGCCCACGATTCCCGACAGGAACGAGATCACCATGCTCCAGAAGGAGATGGCGACGAGGCCGCCTACTTTAAAATTGCAGTGGAAGAGGATCAGGGTCGGACCGAGCAGGCCGAAGAAAATGTGCCAGTCGAGCCAGCCCTGGAGGTTCCCGACTTTGCCGAGCTGCGGCACTCTCTTGCGGATGATGTAGGCGTTGGTCAGGGCCATCGTGCTGAAGCCGAGCCAACCGAGGCTGTAGCTCAGAGGTTTGCCGGCGTCGGGCGTGAGCTTCTTGCCGGCCGCGCAATGCTCCAGCGGTCCGCAGAGCGCGCGACTCAGCATACTCGGGCCGTTCAAATGCCTATTGAGCACGAGGTACTCATAAGACATGAAGACCAGTATAACCAACCAGAGTAAAGTGAAGTGCCGCAGCTTCATGGAGGCTCGCTTGAGAGGGACGGCCGAGCCGCCCGGATGAAACTTTAGGATCTCCAAATTTTACCATGGAGCCCATGCCAAATGAAGCAGACGGGCGTTTTGACTAATTATCGAGCAGCGGCTCGGAGCGGCATTGAGGAGCCTGGACTTTCTGGAAGGTGCGAGTATAATCCTGTATTTTGCGCCTTTACCAAATCGCCCGAGGAGGATTTGTGAGCGATATCCAGACGATGTTCGAGCAGTTCAAGCAGTACTTCAAGCCACATCCATGGCACGGCATCAAAGTTTGGGCGAAGCAACCCTTTCTCAACGTTTATATCGAGATCGTGCCGACCGACACCGTGAAATACGAACTCGACAAGGAATCGGGCTACCTCTCGGTGGACCGTCCCCAGAAGTTCTCGAACATCGTTCCCGCGCTCTACGGCCTCGTCCCGCAAACATACTGCGGCCGCCGCACGGCCGAGTTCGCCGCCAAGGAATCGAACCTCGGCAAACTCGAAGGCGACGGCGATCCGCTCGATATCTGCGTCATCACCGAGCGCTCCATCACGCACGGCGACCTTATCCTGCAGGCGAAGCCCATCGGCGGCTTCCGCATGATCGACAAGGGCGAAGCGGATGACAAGATCATCGCGATCCTCAAAGACGACGCCGTTTACGGCCACATCAACGACATCAGCGAATTCCCGGTCGGCGTCCTGAACCGCCTCAAACACTACTTCCTCACCTACAAAGACATCCCAGGCGCGGGCAACGAGCGCAATATCTCGATCGAGGCGACCTACGGCGCGAAAGACGCTTTGAAAGTGATCGAACTCTCCGCTCAGGATTACGCGGAGAAGTTCCCGCACACCCTCAAATCCTGAACCAGGGCCGGGGACCGATCTCCCCGGTTTTATCGCCTGAAGAAGCAGAGCCCCGAGACTGAAGCAGTCCCGGGGCTCTTATTGTATCTAGGCTTAAATCCGAATTAGAGACCTTGGCCCTGGCTTACGGTCGGAACCGCAGCCGCACCGCCGATCGCTTGGCCAACGTAAGCTACGTTGATCGCGAGGTTGGTGATGTTGAGGAGGCTGTTCAACTTGGTGATGCGTTGGTTGAATTTGCCGACGCTCTCCGTTTGAACGTCCAGCGAAAG
>JASLCY010000247.1 GCA_030151925.1 Oligoflexus sp. | reverse complement strand
CCTTCGACCCTTTTATACGAGGCGACGTCGGCCAGCCGCACGTTGAAGTAATTCATGTTCGGGACGTAGATGCGCTCCCAGTTCTGGACGAGGTTGCGCTGCTCCTCCTGCACGCGCAGCCGCACGTCATACTCTTCGCCGCCGTCGCGGTAGACGGCCGGCGTCGCGCCTTCGACCTGCGACCGCAGCTCGAGGCCGACCGAATTCACCATCACGCCGAGCTTCTCCGCCTTCTTCGGATCGATCGAGACCTGCACCTCCGGCTTGCCCGGCGAATAGCTGATATCGACGTCTTTCAGGGCGGGATTAGCCTTCAGTTTGTTGAAGAGCTGCGTCGCGGTCTTCTCGATGTCATCGAAATTCTCGCCCAGCACGTTGACCATGAAAGGCCTGAGATTGCCGCCGATGATGTCGATGTCCTTCACGATGGGCTTCGCGTCGGCGAATTCGCCCTTGAGCCGCGCCCGCAGCCGGTCCTTGAACTGCGAGGTATCTTCCGCGCGCGCCTTGCGCGGCACGAGCTGGACGAAGAATTCCGCGTAATCGATCTCGCCGTCCCGCCCTACGGTGAGAGCGGTGTGGTCGACCTCGGGGAAGCTGCGGATGATGGCGTCCGCGGCGACCGCCCGCTGCGACATCGCCTCGAGGCTCGTACCGGGCGGCAGGTCGAGCGATACCAGGAATTCACCGAAATCCTGCGCCGGGAGGAAGGTCTTCGGCACCGCCTTCGCGAGGAAGAGCGAACCGACGAAGAGAGCGATCGCCACCAGCAGCACCAGCCACGGCACGCGCATCACGCCTCGGAGCAGGAGGACGTAGAAGTCTTCCAGCCTGTCCTGGATCCAGTTGAAGCCGCGCAGCACGGCGCCGAGCGTATAGTAGTAGAGGCCGTGCTTCTCCTCGGTCGAGTGCCGCCCGGCGAGGTAAGCGGAGAGCATGGGCGCCACGGTCAGCGCGTCGAAGAGCGAGATCGCCATCGCAAAACAGATGGTGAGGCCGAACTCTTTGAAGAACTGCCCGATGATGCCCTGGAGGAACGCGATGGGGCCGAAGACCGCGATCACGGCGAGCGTCGTCGCCACGACCGCGAGCGTGACCTCCGCGGTGCCCTTGTAGGCCGCGACCGCCGGTTTCTCGCCGAGTTCGATATGCCGGAAGATATTCTCCCGCACCACGATCGCATCGTCGACGAGCAGGCCGACGGCGAGGCTGAGCGCGAGCAGGGTCATGACGTTGATGGTGAAACCGCAGGCCTGCATCAGGACGAAGGCGCCGAGCAGGGAGTTCGGCAGGGCCAGGCCGGTGATCAGCGTGGAGCGGCCGCTGCCGAGGAAGAAATAGACCACCACGATCGTCAGGACTATCCCGTAGAGGATGGATTCCTGCACGTCCTCGACGTTATCGCGGATCATCTTCGAGCCGTCGCGGATCAGGCTCAGCTTGGGATGGCCCTTCATGTTCGCCAGGCGGGGCTTGGATTCCTCGAGTTTCTTCATCACGCTCTGCACGACTTTCAGAGTGTTGGCGCCGGACTGCCTATGGATCTGGATGAAGACGGCGGGCTTGCCGTTGTAGTAGGTCCGGTTGAGCTCGTCCTTCATCGCGTCCTGCACGGTCCCGAGATCGCGGACGCGGACCGCGACTTCGTTGCCGATGAAGTTCACGACCGTGGCCCCGATCTCATCGAGGCTCGCGAATTCGCCGAGGGTGCGGAAGGTCGAATCCTTGGCGCCTTCCGTGACTTTGCCGGCCGGGATATTCATGCCCGCGGCCTTGAGCCGGTTCGCGACGATGGAGACGGAGAGCTCGTGCTGCTTGAGTTTGTTGCGATCGAGGACGACGTGCACTTCCCTTTTGCGGCCGCCCACCACTTCCACGAGCGCGACCTGCGGGATCTGCTCGAACGAAGGCCGGATCACGCGGTCGGCGAGGTCGAAGAGCTCGGTCGGCGGCAGGTCCGCCTCGATCGCGATCGTGCTGATCGGCTGATCGCTGGGGTCCAGGCGCCTGATCAAAGGCTCCTGCGCGTCGGCCGGGAGTTTATGCTTGGCGGCCGAGACCTTGTCGCGGATCTGCTGCTCCGCGTATTTCACGTCGGTCTCCAGGGTGAACTCGGCGCTCACGATGCTGAGGCCCTCGCGGTTCATCGAACGGACGGCCTTGAGGCCGGGAGTCGAGGCGATCTCTTCTTCGAACACCTTCGAGATCAGGGTTTCGATCTCCTTCGGCCCGGCGCCCGGATAAGGGGTGAAGACGGTGATCACGGGGAAGGTGATGTTCGGGAACAGGTCGACGCCGAGCCTTTTGAAGGACAGGAAGCCGACGAGCAGCATCGTGGCGACGATGGAGGTGATGAAGACCGGCCGTTTGATCGCGAGATCAGCGAGTTTCATGCGTCATCCCCATAGGATTTGAGTTTGGCGACTATACCGAGTATGTCGGCCTTGGCTTTGATCGTGGCGAGCTGCGCGTTGGCGTAATCCTGCTCGAACAGGAGAGTCTGGTAGGTCGTCGTGCGGCCGACGCTCAATCTCTGTTTCTCGTAGTTGAGCTTCTCTTTCTGGGCGACCTCGATTTCGTTCGACAGCCTGAGCCGGGTCTCCGCCTCCTTCAGCTGCTGGAGCAGATCGTCCCACTCCTGCTGCGCCGCGAACTGCTTGGCCTCCGCGTCCAGCTTCGCCGCCTGGCTGGTGCGGATCAGGCCTTCGCGGTCCCGATTGATGATGTCGTGATCGAGGGGCGTGCTGAACTTCAGGCCGACCACATAGGTCGGATTCTTGGTCTGGACGGCTTCGCGGATCGCGTCGTCGGGCTGTTTCTCGAGCGAGTTGAAAGCCGCCGAGCCGAAGACGTCGAGCTGCGCCTTGTACTTCTCGCGACTCTGCTCGACTTCGACGTCGGCGAGCTTCACGGCTTGCTTGGCCGCCTCGACGTCGAGGCGTTTGATCTCCGCGCCCTGCTTCTGCGCGAAGTTCATCAACGCCTGAGCGCTGAGCGGCGAGAGTTTGACCTCACCCTCGTCGCCGGGCACGTTGCGCAGGGTGTTGAACACCCGCTGCAGGGCGTTGCGGTCCTTCTTCGCCTGTTCGAGCTCGAACTGCTTGACCCTAAGACCTGAGTCCGCCTGGAGGAAATCGGCCTTGTCGCCGAGCTGGCTGTTCGCCCGTTGTTTCGCCCAATCGCGGATCTTCTGAAAACGCGCGATGCTGCCCTCCTGGGTCCGCACCGCTTCCTGGGCGAGAGCGAGCTGCCAGTACACGGCCTCGGCCTGGGCCATCAGGCTCTTGCTCTTGAAGCGTTCGCCGAGCGTCTGCATCGAGATCTTGGTCAGCGTGCTCTCGCGAAGGAGCTCGGCATCGCGGCCCTGGGCGTTCTTCCACAGCGGCTGCACCAGATCGATCTGCGTGCGGGCCTCGGTATAATCGGTCTGGGGCAGTACGGAACGAAGCGGGTTCGTCACGGTCGCGGCGGTCGTCAGGGTGCCGCCGGCGACCAGGGGATTCGGCAACGAAAAGGGAATCCGTATCGTTTCCGGGAGGTCGGGCTGATCGAGGTTCACCTTGGTCATGTTGAAGCTCACCTGCGATTGCAGGCCGCTTTCCCAGAGCTTCTGAATCCCGAAGCTCAGCTGGGTCGCCTCGATCCGCGTCGGGGCCAAGGGGTTATTGACGGGTTTTTCGTCGATCGTATGAGTCGCCTGGCTGAAGAACTGCGGCGAGAACATGATATCGGGAGAAGTCGTGCGCAGCTCGCCGGCGCTTATGGTCGCGACCGAGGCCCTGAGCGTCTTGTTGCTGTCGCGGACGCTGGCCAGGTAAGCCTCGAGGGTCAAGGTTTCCGCGGGATCTTCCGCGTAGAGAAGAGAGGAAGCTGAAAGCCAACCGATTCCAATGAGCAAATACGGCCCTAACGGGCGCCTGATTTTCGCCATTCACATCACTCCGATTGCATCGCCCAATCCTGCAAGATCCCAGCGGAAATCGCCAGTATTTTGTTGACAGCCTGAGCTTTTTTCAGGCTTTCTCAGAGAAAAGGTCGACTGACTCTTTCATGAGGGAGATATTGGCATGAAGCATTCGCCGGGATTTTTGCAGCTAGTCGAGTCCATAAGACCGCATATCAAGGAGATCGAACCCGGCGACGTCGTGAAAAGGCTCGAGAGCGGTGAGCTTTCCCACTTCATCGATGTGCGAGAGGAATCAGAATGGGCGGCCGGCCATCTGCCGCTCGCCACTCATCTCGGCAAGGGCATTATCGAACGCGATATCGAAGCCCAAATTCCGAACAAGAACGCGCCTATCGTTTTGTACTGCGGCGGCGGGTTTCGTTCGGCGCTCGCGGCGGATAACCTCCAAAAGATGGGTTATACCAACGTTACCAGCATGATCGGCGGTTATCGGGGCTGGATGGACGGCCAGTTCCCTATGACTCTGAAGTCTAAAAAATAGGAGCGTTCTTTTTTGGTGACAGATCTGTCGCCGCTTTCCTACAGCCAGGAGAAAGCCCGGCTCAGCTTGGGTTTTCTCCTCGGACGAGGCTGGCCTGCTCCTTGCTATCCAAAGGGAGAGTGAAACATTCTCGCCCCAAGGAGGAGCTGGTCATGTCAAATCTCATCCAAAAACAATCCAAACCCATAGTCGTCGCCGTACTCCTGAATTCCTCCGACGATGCGCTCCTCAAAGCGGCTCGCTACATGGCGCGGAAACTCCATGCGCCCCTGGAACTCGTCCATGCCGTAAGGCCCCTGTTTTCCTATGTGGGTTCGGGGGATATCGTGCTGAACCCCTACTACGGCTATGAATCGACCAACAGCGAGAAAGAAGAACGCGAAGCGAAAGACAAACTCGAGCTGCTGGCCGACGGATTGGACGACGTAGCCGTGACGACTCACGTCTATCGCGATTTCCCAGCGGATGCGGTCCTGAGCGTCGCGCAGGAGAAGAACGCCGGCCTCATCATCTGCGGCGTGCGCGGCGAGGATAAGGCTCGCAACAGCTTCCTCTCGGGGCTGTCGACGGGTTTCACCATCGCGTCGGAAGCCGAGGTTCCCGTGCTGCTCGTGCCTCTCGAAGCGCCTGTGGCCTTCGATCAGCCGCTCAGGATACTGGTGGCCGACAATTTCGAAGAGGACGGTGAAAAGGCCTTGGCGGCCGGCATCATGCTGGCCAACGAGCTGCACGCCGAAAACCTCAGCCACCTGCACGTGCGTGAGACCTCGTTCCACGACATCGATAAGATGGTGGATTCCTTGAGGGAATCGATGATACTCGGCCATCTTCCGTCAGATCCCAGCCTGAACCGGGACCTCTACCTGGAACGCGTGCGGGCCAGGACGCGGGAAGAGATGGCCAAACGCTGCCAGGCGAAACAGAACAACCTGAACTCCACGCAGTACGAGGCCGTGGTCGCCTTCGGCAAACCCGCGGATGAAGTCCATGCGGAAGTGCAGAGGGCCGGCGCGCAGATCATGGTCTTCGGCCGC
>JASLCY010000230.1 GCA_030151925.1 Oligoflexus sp. | reverse complement strand
CCGCATGCTCCTCGGGCTTTCCACAGCATTCTAATGGGAATGCTCCCCTCTTTTAGGTAGGATATGCTGCCGAAACCGAGGCGCCTTCAAGCCATCAAGCATTTTTTAGGAAGATTGAGATGAAACCGAGCATTTCAAAGGCCGTATCGATCGCATTTTTAGCCTGCGTGACCGCGTGCGCCACCACCCCGAACCGTCCGCGTCCGCCTCGCAAGACTGCGAATCAGCCTTTGGAAAAAGCCGGGCAGAAGACCCCGACCGGCAACGAGACCCTGCCCCAGGCCGGCGCGAACGCTGAAGGCGCGATCCTGAATTCGCCTCAGCAGCCCGCTCAGCCGCAGGATAACACCGGCCTCTGGTCGCGCGTGAACAACACGTCGCAAGCTCTGAGCGAAGAAGACCTCATGCATGCGACCCAGCTTTACCCGGCGGCCTCGGGCTCGCTCGAGGAAGCGATCTTCGTCGTCGCGCAGATGCGCATCCTGCAGAAGGATTGGGAGAAGAGCCAGAGCTTCCAGACCCAGGATCTCCACACCAACCAAACCGCGGACAACGCGGCCGGCCTTTCGCTCGAGAAGACCTTCCAGGACGTGGAGGTCGATCTTCCCGTGGTGCTGAAGGCCAATCCTCAACTCAAGAACCACGATACGCTGATCCTCACGCGCGACCTGCTCGCTCATACGAAGAACAGCGACGCCTTTAAGAACGGCGTGAACGCGGTGATCCAGGAACGCGCCGCGGAGTGGCCCGATCTCTTGAACGGGGCGACGGCGGCGACGACCGCAGCAGCTCCGGCGACAGCGGCTCCTGAATCCACCGCAGGCACCCCCGCCGCAGCCGAAACGAACGCCGCGGCCGCACCTGCTGATGCGGCTGCTGCTACGGCGGCGGCTGGAACCGCAGCGGCCGCGCAACCCGCAGCCGATCCGAACGCGGTCCTCGATACGATGGGCAGCGACACCCTGCTGCTCGCCGCGCAGAAACTCGCGGACAAAGGCGATTACAAGGCCGCGCTCGATCACGTGAGCCACATCAAGGACAAGGACCCGTTCTATAAGCAGGCGCAGGAGAAACAGAAGGTCTACTCGAATCGCGCCGTGAAGGACCTCCGTTCGAAGGCCGCGGAGGCTTTCGCGAACGCCGGCCCGATCGCGGATTCACGGGCCAAGGCCACCTACCTGAAACAGGCGAAGAACTACCTCGAGCAGGCCCTCAAGGATTATCCGCTCGCGGACCATCTCGATACGGTGAAGGACAACCTCGAAGCCGTGAACAGGGACCTCGCCGCCCTCGAGAAAGCCGGTACGTGACCAACCATGCTAGCGATAGAGAACCTGCATAAGAGCTTCGGCGCGCGCACCGTCCTCGATAACGTGAACTACCGCTTCCCCGACGGCGAGAAGATAGCCCTCGTGGGGGCGAACGGCGCGGGCAAGACCACTCTCCTGAATATCCTCTGCGGCCTCGAATCGATCGACGGGGGCCGCATCCTCAGCTCGCAAGGCCTTCGCCTCGGTTACCTACCGCAGGAGCCCGAAGCGGATCCCGAACCGACCGTGCTCGAAGAGTGCGTCGCGGGCCATCGTACGCTCTCCGTGTTGAAGCGATCGATGGACGACGCCCTGGGGCGCCTCGGCCAGGACAGTTCGGAGGCGAACCTCGCCGCTTTCGAAAAGGCCGAGAGCCTCTATCGGCAGGCCGGCGGTTACAGCCTCGAGTCGCGGGCCAGCTCCATCCTCGGCGGCCTCGGCTTCGGCCCCGAGAAATGCGCCATGGCCCCTCGTTCGCTGTCGGGCGGCTGGCGCATGCGCCTCGAGCTCGCGAAAGTCTTCCTGAACGAGCCGGACGTCCTCATCCTCGACGAACCGACGAACCACCTCGACTTGCCGAGCCTCGTCTGGGTGGAGCGTTATCTCCAGACGTTCCGCGGCACCCTGCTCTTCGTCTCGCACGACAGGGCGCTGCTCAATCGCCTCGCGACCGCCACGCTCTACCTCGCGCACGGCCAGCTCCGCGCTTACAAGGGCAACTTCGATGCGATGCTCGAGCAGAGGGAGATCGAAGCCGAGCAGATCGAGGCCCGCCGCGCGAACCTCGAGATGCAGCGCGAGCACCTCGAATCCTTCGTCGAACGCTTCGGCGCGAAAGCGACGAAAGCGGCCCAGGCCCAGTCGAAGGCGAAGCAGATCGAACGCATCCGCGCGCTGGAAAACGATCTGAAGGTCGAGGCGGCCGATCAAACCCTGGTCTTCAGGCTTCCTCCCGCGCCGCCCGCGGGACGCGAGATCCTCCGCGTGAAGGATCTGAGCATCGGTTACCACCAGGCCCTGGCCTCGGGCCTTCAGCTCCTGGTCGAGAAGGGTTCGCGGATCGCGATCATCGGCAGCAACGGCATCGGTAAATCGACCTTCCTCAAGACCATCGCCGGGAAGATTCCCGCGCTCTCCGGCTCGTTCGAATTCGGGCATAACGTGAAGCCCGCGTATTTCGCGCAAAATCAAGAGGATACGCTGCGCTTCGAAGCGACGATACTCGCCAACGTGCTCGACGTCCGCGCCGACCTCGGCGAGAAGGACGCGCGCCGCATACTCGGTTCGTTCCTCTTCACGGGCGACGACGTCTTCAAGCCGGTGAAGGTCTTATCCGGCGGCGAGAAAGCGCGCGTCGCGCTCTGCCGCTCGCTCCTGGAGCAGGCCAACTTCCTCGTGCTCGACGAGCCGACGAACCATTTGGATATGACTTCGGTGGAGATCCTGATCGAAGGCCTGAAGAGCTACGACGGCACGCTGATGTTCGTGAGCCACGATAGGAACTTCATCGATTCGCTCGCGACGCATATCTTCGTGATGCTTCCCGACGGGCGCTCCGCCCTCTTCCACGGCCAGCTCGATGATTACCAGAACCTCGCCGCGCAGCAGAACTTCCCGAACGTCCTCGCGCCCGTGAAGGAGACCGTGAAAGGTCCCGTCGTCCAGGAAAAAGCGAAGGAAAACGGAAGCGGCCTGGAGAAGGCCTCAGCGACGGCGAGCGAAGAGGACGTGAAGAACCTCCGCCGCGATCGTTCGCGCCTGCAAAAACAGATGGAAAAGCTCGAAAAGGAGCAGACGGCGCTCAAGGCCAAACTCCAGAAACTCGAGGACTCGCTCGCGAAGCTCGATCCGAGCGCTTATGTCGAAGCCCAGAAGGCGCACGAAGAGCTGCGGACGGCGCAGACGGCTTTGGAAACGAACGAAGAACAATGGCTGGAAGCGGCGGGCGAGCTGGAAGGCATCGAAGCCCGCCTGGGCGAGCTCGGACGATTAGGCTGAAAAGAAAAAAGCCTGCCTCTTCAGGGAGGCAGGCTTTATCTTAGGAATCGGCATCGGTGTCTGAATCGTCGGTATCCTCAGCGTCTTCCGCCCGGTAATTCCGCGAGCGCGTGCAGGGTATAGGCTCGCCCACCTTGATCCCGCCGAGGTCGTTCTTCAGCGAGCCCGGCTCCTTCTGCTTCAAGTAGGAGACCGCTTCTTCCGGGACCGCGAAGAAGGGATAGTCGGTATAAGCGTAGCTTTGCAGGAATTTCTTCGGGCCTTCCATCATCCCGCAGAAGAGGAAGGGGAAACGCAGGCGCTTGCGCAGCTGCAGGAGTTCGGTGAGGATGGTCACGCAAACGTCTTTCTCGTCCTGAAAATCCAGAATCAGGTAACGCAGTTGATGCGCCACGAGCCAGTTGTGGATGCCGACAGCGAGTTCCGAGCATTGGCGACAATCGTTGCCGATAGTGCAAATATCCACTGCATTCAAGATGACGGCGCCATCGACGATTTCAGGGACGAAGTCCATAGAGGCTCTCTCTCAGCTGGGCATTTTTTGGCGAAAAAACTTGGAAAATATAGAGAAACGGGTTTTAGACTTCAAGGTCTATCTTGATTGTAAGCGGGCTCTGCAGCGGGTAAGCCATATGGAATCGACGGTCCACCAAACGGGCCATCAGCCTGCGAAAGGTCGCTCCGAGGTTCACGGCGGCGAAGGCCTGACGAAAATGGACAAGATCTACCGCGACTTGGGCCCGGACTTTTTCAAGGGAGTCGGTTTCCCAGACCGCGCGTTTCGAGATCAGGCCGACACTCGTGTCATCCATCAGATCCAAGAGTCTCTGATCGTTTGACGTATCAAAAACCCCGCGCTGCACAAGGATTTCACGGTTAATGGTGGCGGTGAATTCATAAAACAGGCGATAACGAGCGGCGTGCAGATTGACCGGATCAGGGTAAATCTCGAGTTTCGGCGTCACAAGCCATTCAAGGCCCAGAGCATCCGACAGACGGGTATGATGGTTCATGGCCAGCCAACGATTGAACTCTGCATTGGCACTCGTTAGACTACGAACCACGGTCT
>JASLCY010000225.1 GCA_030151925.1 Oligoflexus sp. | reverse complement strand
GCTTCGAGAAGAAGGAGCCCGCGCTGCTCGCCTTTCTCCAGCCCCTGCTCGCCGCGCTGCAGCAGGGCATGAGCCTGAGGCGCATCGAGGCCGACGCCCTCAAGAGTTCGACGAAGGAGGCCTTCGAGAGCGTCTATCGCGGTGAGGGGCCCACGGATCTCCTGATCGCCCATCATTCGAATCCGCTCGATCGCTTGAATCTCACCTTCCGCAAGGACAAGGATTACCTCGAGGTCGCCTTGCGCGACGGCGAGGTCTTCACTTCGCGCACGATAGACGAGCAGGGGCGGTCGGCGCGCATGGTGCGGGATAACGAGCCCGATCCGAAGACTATTGAGCAAGCCATATTGATTCTGACGGGGGCTATGACCGACCCCGAGCTGCAGAAGCTCCTGCCGACCTTAGTCACGCACCTCCGCAAGTATATTTGACGTATAAAAAGCTCCCAGCATTGACAGGTTGGGTTCCCACCGCTATACCCCCTGCATCCTGCTTGGAATCAGGGGAAGACCGGTGAGAATCCGGCACTGTGCCGCAACGGTATATAGGCGCCATTCAGCGACCTATGAGTCCGAGTACCGCCAAGCCTAACCTTCGAGCAAAGGGAGCTTAAGATGCTTCGCTCTATCCTCATGTCCGCGCTTTTGGGTCTGACCTCTCTCTCGTGCCACGCGAAAGACAACGACAATAACTCGACGGCCGCTTCAAGCTCGACTGGTCTCGTTATAACCGGCGCCACCTCGCAAAACTATCCATGGCAATCGAACCTTTATCGGATCGATCCGGATTTCTTTACGGTCGAAACGCTGCTTCAGGGTGAATCCAGCGATCCCGCTTTGTTCAATACGGGCGGCTCGGTCTTCCTCTTCAACCGCACCGACGACAGCCAAAACTATCGCCTGATCACTCCGCAGAACAACACCCTCGTGCTCGCGGACCAGCAAAAGTTCGCGGACGGCAGCGTCGGCGATCCGCATGACGTCCTCGATCTCGGCAACGGCAACGTCCTCCTCGCCCACTACGTGCAAGGCAAACTCACCGTCATGAATAAGGCCACCGGCGCGAAAGTGAGCGAAGTCACCGCGGATTGGGATCTTCCGGACGGCGTGGCCCTGAAGCCTGAAGCGCTGTGGAAGACCACGGTCGGCGACCATACCTATATCTACGTCCTGCACCAGGCCTATGCGTTCGAAGGCAATCTCTTCATCGCCAACGGCACGCAGAAGGCCTTCGTACTCGAGCAGACCGGCGACACCATCACGCCTGTCGACCTCGATCCCGTCGCAGCCAAAGTCCAGGGCATCAAACTCGCGAGCTCTTTCCCGATCGCGGTCCGTCCGCACGTCCAAGGCTCGAAGCTCCTTATCGCCGGCCTTTGCAGCCGCTTCGTAAGCCCTTCGCAAAACGATCCCAGCCTCGTCTGCCACAGCGCGATCGAAGAGCTCGATCCCGCGACGCAAACCGTGACGACGCTCTGGAACCTCGACGGTTCGGCCTTCTACATGAACGGCTCGGCTATCGCAGCTGACGCGTCCCACAGCATCTTCGTCCAGGTCGAACGCAAGATCGATGACAGCACGTTCAAGAAACAGGTCGTGAAGCTGAACGCCGATACGAAAGCCGATGCCACGGTCTACGATTACCCGGACGCCTCCGGCGGCTACTACGGTCTCTTCTATGACGAGACTCGCGCCAACCTCATCATCGGCGACGTCGGCACGACGGCCGTCGGCAAATTCACCGTTATCAAAGCGGACGGCACCAAGATCGACAAAGACCTCGACGCCATCCCTTACTCGGGCGTCTTCATCTTCTGATGAACACGCGCCTCCTCAGCCTGATCTTCGTCAGCCTGTGGTCGACTCTCGCTTTCGGCGAGGTCGATGCGCAGGCTGATTCCGTCGAGTCCATGACGGTTACCGCCGAACGGCTCAAGGAACGCGAACGCGCCTCGCGGACCAGCCAATCCATTGCGATCCGCCCCGAGGAAAGCTCCCGCTTCGACACCACCGCCCTGCTCAAGGAAGAAAGCGCGCTCAGCTTCGCCGAGACCGGTCGCATCTCTCCTTCGGGTTTCACGGTCCCGAGGATCCGCGGCCAGGACAGTCGCCTCACCGACGTCTACCTCGATGATATCCAGCTGCAGAATCCCTATAACGGCCTGCCTTTGATCGAAGACCTCGACCTCAGGGCCTTCGGCCTCCTCGAACTTCATCAAGGCGTCTCACCCATCGATGTGCCCAACCTCAACCCGGTCGGCACGCTGCGTTATCGCCTGAAACCGGCGGACAAGTCGGGCCTCGACCTTGGTACGAACTTCGGAGCGCCCTACGGTCAGGCGATCTGGGCCCTCGGCCTGCAGAAGGGCGAAGATCAGGAATTGCGGATCTATGCGCGCGAACACCAGACTTCCGGGCATTATCCTTATTATTCGGATGAAGGCACGCCTTACAACGCGCGCGACGACCAGCGGAAGATCCGCACCAACAACGATCAGAGATCGCAGCAGCTCCTGCCGGTCTATCGCCGGAAGATCGGCGATTATTCAATCCAGGCGCTTGGCTGGCTCTATGCCTCGGAAGGCGGTCTGCCGACGAGCAGCATGGTCCTGCCGAGCGATGCCCGCGAAAGCACCCATGGGCATCTCGGCGATCTGAGCCTCAGAAGGGATTGGGCCGATATCCCCCTGCTCGGAGACAGCGAAGCCACTTTCCACGTCGGGCACACCGAGGATAAAAGGGAAACCACGGATCACGACAAACGGGTTCTGATCTCCTCGACCGCTGCGGACATGAAGGTCGACTCCCTGCGGGAAGGCCTGACCTTTAAATCAAGACGCGAGGACGTGCGCACCCTCCTGAATTACGAAGGGTCGGAGAGCAGGATAGAACAGGCCTATGACGGGACGCTAGGCACGGCCCTCAAACGGCAGAATCACCTCGCCTTGGCGGGACTGGCCTGGACGCCTTTTGATTCCCTGCTCATCGAAGGCAAGGCCTCGAATCAATGGCAGCACGATCACGTGGACCGGCGCTCGGGCGTTATCCTGCAGGGTGAAAGCAATCCTCCCGAGAGGACTCGCCAAAGCCCTATGCAGGGAGTGAGCGTCGCGTTCGGTGACTTCGCGAACGGTCTCTACGCCCAGTATGCCTCCGCTCAACGCCTGCCGAGCCTCCTGGAGGAATTCGGCGACGGCTCCGCTTTGCGGCCCAATGATCTTTTAAAGGCGGAGAAGCTTCATCACCAGGAGATAGGCGGATTCTTCTCCCACGCGGGGATCGAGTTCGGCGGCGCCTGGTATCACGACAGGACCGACGACAAGATCGTCTTCGTCCCTGTCCTCGCCAATGCCAGCAAGGCTCTGAACATAGCCAAGACCACGATCGACGGTTATGACCTCTCCGCTCATTATTCGATCGCGCGCGCCGTCCTCGCCGCGAAGACGTCGATGCTCACGCCGCTCGACACCAGCCTCAAGACCCATCACCAGATTCCCGGAATCGCCAAGCAAGTCGTGGTCTTGGACTGGCAGCAAGGTTGGCTCTCCGGGCTCCGGAGCCACCTGACGGCGCGCTACCGCAGCGATATCTACCGCGACGTCGCGAATTCGGTGAAGCTTCCCGGCGCCTGGATTTATGATATGAACCTGGATGCCGCGTGGCGGCGTTGGCAACTCGGCCTCGCTTTGCGGAATCTCTTGAACACGACGGCCGTCGACCTCGATTCAGGTTCCAGTCACGGCCGCACGGCTCTCAGCGACTTCGCGGGAGCGCCCCTGCCCGGTCGCCAGTGGGTCGTCTCGCTCGTTTACCATTTCGGAGAATAACCATGCCTTGTGTTGACGCTCATCCGCATTACGCAGACGTCCTGGTCCAAGCGACCGGCGCGAACGGAGTAGGCTACGGCAATCCTCAACTGGCCCTCAACGGCGTCTACGGCGGCGGCCTCTACCAGGGCAGCACGGACGTTTTCAGCCTCGATAAGGCGAGCGACGGCACGCTCATCGCCGCCTGGTCGGTCGGCACCGTGTGCGACGGAGAAGGCGCGGATCTCGTGGTGTTCGAAAACGCTTTCCGCGAGAGGATCTCGAAGGCCCTGTTCTTCGAGCCGATCGTCGTCTCCGTTTCGCTCGACGGCGTGAACTTCATCGACTTCCCGCATGCCTACCTCGGCACGCAGAAACTCGGCGATATCGTGAACGAGAAGAACTGGGTGGGTTTCGCCGGCATGAATCCGGTGCTCTATAACGAAACGACCAACAACTTCGACGTGCAGGGCATCGATCCTCTCGATGCGGCCGTCGCCGGCGGTGACAGCTTCGATCTGCAGGATCTGCCCGATACCGAGCTCGGCCTGCAGATCAAAACGGAAGGTTTCCGTTATATTAAACTGACCGCGGCGCCAGCGCTGGGTTTCCCCAATTCGCCGAATTCCTTCGGAGGTTATGCGGATATTGATGGGGTCTATGCCAAGCGCTTCGTGACACCCTGATGAAAGCCTCGACCTCCTGAGCGGATTTTGCTATGTCTCTTTGAGAAGGAGAGCACGCTCATGAGGACTATTATTCCCCGGTTTTTCTTCTTTTTGAGTCTCGTTTTAAGTTTCGCGCGCCCGGGCTTCGCAGCTGATCCGCGTTGGGTTCAAGTCGATATTGGCTTGATAGACGTATCTTCAGAAGACATGCTGGCGGGTGCTATCGCGGCGGCGGAGCAAACGAAGGCCGACGGACTCCTTATCACCCTCGACAGCGACGGCGGCTCTCTGGCCTCGACGCGCGAGATGGTAAAAGCCATCATCGCCGCGCCTATCCCGGTCGTCGTCTGGGTCGGCCCGTCGGGAGCGCATGCGGGAAGCGCCGGCGCGTTCATCACCCTCGCCGGACACGTCGCGGCGATGGCTCCAGCCAGCAACATCGGGGCCGCGCATCCCGTGGAATTCGACGGCAGCGACATCTCCGACGAATCGGACCTTCGCGGCAAGATAGAAAACGATACGGCGGCTTTCATCGAATCGATAGCCGAGCTGCGAGGCCGCGACAAGACCGTGGCCGCTTCCCTCGTCCTGACTTCGCTCTCGCTCTCCGCCCAGGAGGCCCTCGCCCACAAGCTGATCGATCAGATCGCCAGCGACCCTCACGAGCTCCTCGACAGGCTCGATGGGCGAACGATCAAATTGAACGCCATGAAGACCGCGGTGGTCAAG
>JASLCY010000222.1 GCA_030151925.1 Oligoflexus sp. | reverse complement strand
AGCTCATAGCGCACCGCATCAGCTGTGCTTCCTGAGCCTACGACAGCATTTTGTCTGTATAATTTATCTATGTATGATCTAAGCTTTGTATCTGTCGTACTTGCCAACATGTTGTCTCGGGCTTTCCCAAGAAGTTTAGTATTGCCGGCATCCTCAAAAATTTCGGTAACAACTTTTTCTTTTTCAACAAAGGAAGCATCTTGCACCGCATCAGTTACGGCTTCTATTGTCTTTGTGTTACCAAGTCCACTTTTTTCAATGCTGAGGGAGATTTCTTCCGCCTTCTCAACTATTTTAGAGATTTTCCCAATAGCTTCGGCTTCTGTACTTCCATTTTTGAGGACACCGAAAATCACCCTAGCTTTTCCAGCGAGCGCTATCTTGCTGCCATATCCAGCGGTTAACACGCCTACGACCGCCATGGTGCGCTCAAAGCCAGTAAGCTTATTACCCGTCAGCAAATTATATCCGGTAGTGGCCTCAATCATGTCCTTGGCCAAGCCTACACCTGGAGTCAGGCTAAGGGCCATATCGAGAGCACTGACGGCCAATTCTTTTGCCATGTCGCCTTTTTCAGTATCGCCTGTTCGATAAGCATCTTCGGCAGCATCGAGGCTTTTATCGGCGACATCGACCAGAGCTTCGCGCTGAGCTTTGTCTGGCCCGTTCATCGCGGCGACTTTGGATTTAACGTAAGACTGATAGAAACGCGCATTTTGAACAGAACGGAGTTCTGGAGTGTCGTAACGTTTTTGCTCTGCCGGCACTTCGACTTCCGTTTCAATGTCGGTCGTGTCGTCGATCATCGATGAAATCGCAGCATTATGCTCATCGGCAAGGCTGTTAGTGATGCCTTTAAGATTGCCGGTCGGCGTGAATTTCTTCGGGTCAATAACGTCGTTGACCGTGGTTTGGATCGCAGCCGAACTTTCGTTCATGTCATCGACCATTGCCTCGATCTTGTCTTTGAGTTCGGTCGCTTCGCTCATGAGGCGCTTCATCTCACGGGCCTTCTTACGTTTCTTCTCACTGGTACCGGTAATCGTGTCCCAGCTCTGGGAAAGGAAACGGCCAGTGTCGCCAAATGTTGGGTTTTTATATTTGACAGGCATCGACTGATCGCCCTGATCGGTATCAATAGCAGGATTTCCAGCTACTGTATCCGGCCCTCCCGAGCCAAGCTCGTTGGAACTGGGGGATTCTGCAGTCGGCGCCGTCGTGGATACCGGTTTTTCCGTAAGACTCCCCGGACTCCAGAGCCTGCTGACGGAATCCACTATAGTGCCCCAAAGACTCGAATTGGAGCCAGCATTAGTATCATCCGGGCTTTTCGTGGCCATATAGTCTTTACTGAAGGACGTATAGCCATCTGATGTCTTTTCAAACTCCATGCCTACCCGCGCGCTGTCCGAGCAACCACCGCCGACGCAGTTGGTCTTTTCTCCAGGCTTCGTCGAAGCTCCACCCGCGAGGTCTGGCTTTTGACAAGAGCTCGCCAACATCGAAACGATCATGGTTGAAAATATAATATTCTTCATGGCTTAAGCCTCTTGGTCGTGCAGAGCTTTCGGATATCATAGAAAACGGTTTCGGCCTGGCGAAATGTTTCCAGACTATCGACAGTCATTTTACGGTAGTCCGCAAGAGATTGGCGGCAGTCGTCCATGTAGGGCTTATCGCTTTTATCAAGAAACTCGACAGCGAAGATTTGCTGTTTGAGTTGGCCTGCCCAACCTTTGGCCTCGAGATCTGCTGCTTTCTTTTCGAGCATGTCGATTCTGTTTTGGACCTGAGCCCTCAGGGTTTGTTTCATAGATTCAGGAGCTGCTGGTACGGCTTCGATTCTTGCGATATAAGCCCGTGCGGCCTCCGCCCGAGAATGAAGAATCCTGAGGGGCTCTTCATACTGAAGATAGAGGGTATCGGTCGCATCAGCGATACCGGTTGCCGTCGTATTCGACCACCACGTAAAGAACTCAGTTTGGATCTGACCTGCAGCCAGGACATCGAGGATTCGGTTCTTGAGATCTTCGAGAGCCTGACCCGTGATCTCGCTATAACGTTTTGTGAGTTTATAACGATGGTATTGGGTAAGGTATGTTACTAGCCTACTGCGTTTTTCACGGGCTTGTGCGACGTAAGCCCGCATTTCCTCGACATTCTTTTTCATCTCCTCGAAGTCTTTTTTGAGGAAGAGAGCCACCGATTGCGATGGGACTTCCTTGCACTTATCGCTGGCGATGAACACGAGGTCGTCTTCGGAGCTGAGAATCAGGTCACTCAAGTTCCTCACGTCGGTATTCAGGACTTCAAGGAATATATTCTCCTTGATGGCATTCTGCGAGAGATTGTTCGAGAGCTCCGCGACTTTGCCGTTTAATTGGCTTATTTTCGCTTTAACCTCCTCGATTGGAGCATCGGGGGAAATTTTCATCTCCTGATGAAAAGCCTTGATCTGAGCCAGCGCCGCCGATTGAGTGCCTTTCAGAAGCTCGAAGTTTCGTAGAAGATTTGTATCGTAGGGATAATCCAGCGGTTCACCCAAAGGCGCTTCGAGGATAGGCTTGTTCGCGTCACGAGAAAGACCGAACATTTGACCCTTCACGTCCTTATAGGTTTCCGTAAGGATACGGGTCGTCGTCACACAAGAGTGGAGCAATTCATAGCGAGGCAGCGCCTCGGATTTAACGATGTCGATGAGGTTCTTCAATTCCGTTTTATTGTTCGGGATATCCTTGATCTCGAAAGTGAATCGAGGCGCGCCATCCTGCGGAAAAGCAGGGAAGCTAATGAGCAGGGCCGATGCCAGGATGCTCTTCTTAAGCATTAGGGAACCTCCTTCTTGCCGATATTCTTGGATTCCATATCGGTTTTGAGCTGACGAAGGTCCTGGGCCATATCACTATTCCCACGGGCCACGACATCTCCTAGCAGACGGTCGATTTCCGAGAGGTTGAAAAGGAACCAAGCCTCGGGGATCTGATAGGCTTTTTGCGAAAGACAATCGCTATAGAAGCGACGAAGGCCGGCGTCTTGCGTCGTATCCTGAGCAGAAAGCTTCGTGATGACATCGCCCTGGGAAATTACCGAGCAACGAAGGTCTTTGAAGCTAAGGTCATCGGACGGCGCTACGCTTGATGTGCAATCCTGGGCAGATGCGAAATAGTCTTCACCGTACTGGTCGGCAAAACGAAGCTTAAGCTCTTCAATGACGGGCGAAAACTGCTCGTTGCTGTCCCACTTCGCGATGAAGCAGGCGCTATCGTGTTTGTCTACGGCCTGGACGAGATACATAGCGCGTTGAATCGCGTAGATCTGGGCGTTCATCTCGATCTCGCCGCGCACGGCTTCGATGTATTCTGCGACTTCGTCACGGTTCATAAGAAGGGAACAGGTTTTGGGGATAGGTTTACTGAGATCTTGACAAGAATTGAAGCTTTTCACGCCACAGGCCAAAGCCGGACAGCTTTTGATTTCTTCGGAGATCTGACATTTGGCGACTATGGCCTCTCCTCCCTCTTGATGCCAATCCACTAACTTTCCGGCTTTGCGGAAGGCAGAGGGACGCACACATGCGCTTGATGCTTTTGCCTGATATTCAGCAGAACAAGTACGCGGATTGCGGCAGAGCGGAATGGGAATCCTTACTTCTTCCACTCGTGCAGGCACATAGCCAGCGCATGATGCGCTTGGACACGAGTTATATTCTTGGACGCCACATTCAGCACGTTGGTTCGAGGGATAAGATATTCCGCACTCCTCTCCGGTGTATAACCTTGGCTGAAGGGGAGTCGTGGCCTTGGTATGAGCTGCTCCGGAGAGAAACAGGGAAAGGATCGCTGCAAACATGGAAGGACCTCAGATACTGATTACGAAAAAACGATTGAAACCTTGCCCCGCATGGGCTTCCGGGAAGATAAACGAAAGGCTGATTCATGTCAAATCGAAATAGTCAAAATGACTATTTCGATTTAGAATAATAATATCAAATAGATATATTAGCCCAGTCAATAGGCGGGGAGAAGGCGATGGAATTTGATAATGGGGGAGAAAACGCGGCTCGCCGCTTTCTCACTTCTTGACGAAGGTCCAGTTCTCGTTGGAGTAGTTGTTCTCGGGATAGACTTGGATCTTCGTGCCTTTGTCGGTGAGCGCTTGGGTCACGTCCACGGCGAAGGTGGTGCCCATCGAGTGGAGCACGTAGAGGTTGTCCGATTTCTTATCGATGCTGAAGAGCTGGCCGTTCCGTCCCGTGTAGGGTCCCTGGTCGATCCAGGAATAGGTCGCGGGAACCTGGTCCCGCACCTGCACGGCGAGGCCGCTGCTCATATTGATGAGCTTGAAGTACTTGTCTTTCACGAAGGTCACGGTGAAGATCTGCGCCGCCGTATCGTTGCAGTCCCAGATCTGCAGCTGCGTGCCGGCGTCCTTGGAACTGCTCGGGACGTCGAGGCAACGGCCGCTCTGCTGGCTCACGAGCGAATAATTACCGTCGGGAATAGATTGAGTAGGCTTGGTCGTGGTATCGGTGCTGGTGCTGGTACCGGTGGTCGTCGTCGTGCTCGAAGACCCGCCGGTCGTCGTCGTGCTTCCGGCATTATCCGTCGTCGCCGTGCTGCCCGTCGTCGAGGTGCCGGCGGCCGTGGTATCGGCCTGAGTCCCGGTGGAAGCCGTCTGCGCAGACATCGTATCAGCGGCGGCGGTCGATGCTTGTGAGTTCATCGCGTTATCGGCGGAAGCCGCGATCGAATCATCCGCGGAATCCCTATGCACCTGCGCGTCGGCGGTTTCACTCGGAGCGCCGACCAGAGGCAAAGCGTCAGGAACTTTGACAGCATCTCCCCTATCGCAGGACCAGAGTCCGAGGAGGACGAGCGATACGGGCAGGAACGAAGGCCTTACGTTGGACATGCGAGTGTTTCCCATAATGAACCCCTTAGATGACACCTCCTTATCGGTCCGCCCGCGCGAGGGGCTATAGTTTTTCTATGGTATCGGGATTTTTCTATACATTTCGAATGATTAAAAAGGTTAAGGCGAAGTTTTATTATGCCGATACAAAGGAAGGTTCTTCGGCTGGGAGTATAAGGACTTATATGCGTAAGCCATCCGCTTTTGTTATCCTCGCTATGAGTCTGCTCGGAGCTTGCGTCAAGCCACCGCAAAGACCGGTCGTCTCCTTAAGCCAGAATCAGGGAGCCGCGGGCGAAACCGACGATTCGGGCGACTCCGCGCCCGCGAACGATGCGGACGCC
>JASLCY010000205.1 GCA_030151925.1 Oligoflexus sp. | reverse complement strand
CTTCTTCAACGACAAGGACGTTACGAAGCAACCCGCGGTCGAACGCGGCATCGGCATGGTATTCCAGAACTATGCGCTCTGGCCCCACATGACCGTTTATAAGAACGTCGAGTACGGCCTCAAGCTTCGTAAACTCTCGAAGGAAGAGATCAAGAAACGCATCGACGACGTCCTCGAGATCACGCATCTCACGAAGTTCGCCGATCGCCTGCCCGGTCAGCTCTCGGGCGGCCAGCAGCAGCGCGTGGCGCTCGCCCGCGCGTTGGCGATCCGCCCGAACGTCCTGCTGCTCGACGAGCCGCTGTCCAACCTCGACGCGAAGCTGCGCATGGAGATGCGCGACAACATCCTCCGCATCCATAAGCAGACCGGCATCACCACCATCTACGTGACCCACGACCAGCGCGAGGCGCTCTCGATGGGCACGAACGTATCGGTTATGCAAGCAGGCCACCTGATCCAGACGGATAACCCGCGCACGCTTTATACGACGCCCAAGACCGCGTTCATCGCCGGTTTTATCGGCGAAACCAACCTCGTCGAAGGCGTGGTCGAAGCGGTGAACGGCGCGGACCTGAAGGTCAAGACGGAGTTCGGCGTCCTGCACTCGACCCATTCCAGCACGACGTTCAAGGCCGGCGACAAGGTCAGCATCTCCCTGCGGCCCGAGGCTATCCATATCGATTGGAATCGCGCCGGCCAAGGCGAGAACTACTTCAAGTGCGCGGTCGAATTCCTTACGTACCTCGGTGAGTCGGAGCAGTTCCTCCTCCGCACCTCGAGCGGCCTCTGCCTCAAGGTGAACTTCTACCACGCGCCCGAGCATGACTTCCATGTCGGCAGCGATATCGGTTGTACGATCGATCCGGTCGACGTTCTTGTGCTTCCACACTCCGAGACAGGATCGGGCACCTAATGGCGACGACAACCCTGGAAGAAACCAGTTCGTGGCGCAGACGCATCGCCGACTTCATCGGCTACGGGACCGTGAGCGGCACCGTGTTGATCCTGTTCTTTTTCCTCGTGTTGCCGGTCTCCGTGATCATGGCCCGCGCGTTCTTCAATAACGGCGAGCTCACGTTCCGTTATTTCCCCCTGCTGTTCCAAAACTCGCTGCTGATGACCTCGCTGTGGAACAGCGTCATCATCGGTATCGTCGCCACCGTCCTGACGACCCTGCTGAGCTTCCCGCTGGCTTTGATCAACGCGCGTTATGATTTCGCCGGTAAGGCCTGGCTTTCGGGGCTGCTCCTGGTCCCGATGGTGATGCCGCCGTTCGTCGGCGCGATCGGCATCATGCGGTTCTTCGCCCGTCGCGGCTCGGTGAACCTGGTCCTGATGCAGCTGGGCTTGATCCATCATCCTATCGATTGGCTCGGCCCCGAGAACATGTTCTGGGCCGTGGTCATCCTCGAGGTCCTGCACCTCTATCCGATCATGTATTTGAACCTCACGGCCGCCTTGGCGAACGTCGATCCGAGCGTCGAAGAGATGGCGACCACGCTGGGCGTGCCCAAGTGGAAGCAGTATATCGACATCGTCTGGCCGCTGGCGCGCCCGGGGTATTTCGCCGGCGCGATCATCGTCTTCATCTGGGCGTTGACGGACCTGGGAACGCCTCTGCTGGTCGGTTTCCATGAGACGATTCCGGTGCAGATCTTCAATATGATCACGGACGTGAACGAGAACCCCGTGGGCTACGCGCTCGTCTTCATCGTCATCCTGATGACGGTGAGTTTCTTCGTCATCTCGAAGGTCGCCCTGGGCGGCAAGAAATTCGAGATGATGGCGAAGGGTCACGTCAACTCCGAGAAGAAGTATCCGACCTGGTGGGGTTATCCGCTGGTCTATATTCTGGTGGCCGGTACCGCGTTCGCCGCGCTTCTGCCTCATATCGCGGTCGTGATCACGTCGCTCTCGGACAAGTGGTTCATGACGCCTCTGCCCGAGCAGTATACGCTCGAGCATTACAAAGCCGTGCTCGGGACCGAACTCGCGGGTACGGGTATTAAAAACAGCTTCCTTTTCGCTGGCTTATCGACTTTCGTCGACCTGATCCTGGGGCTGTTGATCGCCTATGTGATCGTGCGGAAGCTGATTCCCTTTACGAGTCTGCTCGACGGTCTGGTCATGATTCCGCTGGCGCTGCCGGGCATCGTGCTGGCGTTCGGTTATGTGGTGACGTATTCGGATACGTTCCTCGACCCGCTCCATAACCCCGTCCCGCTTTTGGTCGTCGCTTATGCGATCAGGCGCCTGCCCTATATGGTCAGGTCCGCTTCCGCGGGGCTCCAGCAGATGAGCCATTCCCTGGAGGAAGCTTCGACGACCTTCGGCGCCTCGCGTTTCCACACGCTGCGTAAGGTCACCGTCCCGCTCGTCACGGCGAACCTGATCGCGGGCGCTCTGCTCTGCTTCTCCTACGCGATGCTGGATGTGAGCGATAGTTTGATCCTCGCGATGAAGGAGAGGTTCTATCCGCTTACCAAAGCGATCTATGTCCTGTTCCTCGAACAGGGTTCGGGCGAGTTCGTCGCGAGTTCGCTCGGCGTGATCGGGATGAGCATCCTGATCGTCTGCATCATGGGCTCGTCCGTCCTGCTCGGCAAGAAGATGGGCGAACTCTTCCGCTCCTGACGCCGGGACTCAGAACAAAGCCGTCATACGCTTCGCAGCCGCGAAGCGTATTTTTTTATGGCTCTCAGAGGCGTTGGGCGTGTTCGTAGAAGCTCTGCATCATGCGCGGCAGGTTCACGGCGACGAGGGCGTTGGTGATCGCCTTGGGGGCGAAGATCTTGATCTCGACTTCGACCTCGTAGCTCACCTCGCACTGCTTCGGTCCCAGCGGGGTGATCGTCCAGCGGCCGCTGTTCTTTTTGAAGAGCGAACCTTCCTCCAACTCCCAGGTCACCGATTCGGGAGCTTTCATGGTCATTTTCAAGGTGTAATTGAAAGTCTTCACCACCGTGACGGAGTATTCGATGCTGGCTGAGGTCTCGGTCTTGGACTTCACTTTGATGCCGCCGACTTCAGGAAGGATATCAGGATACTTGTTGAAGTCCGTGATAGCCGCGTAATACTTCTCTGCCGATACGTTGAATACTTCTTCCCTTTGTGCGCCAGCCATTCGTCTCAGTCCTCATCTTTAATAAAAAAGGGAGCCACTCGGCTCCCTTCTTGTTCGCTCTTCGAGCGGCGGATCCGCCCGGCGAGCGAGCGGAGCGGGTCATTGGGGAGCAAATTGCTCGTCGAGCATACCAACCAACAGGTCTTCGATACCAGCGGTAACTGTATCGGCCGCGATCGACATTGCGAACGAGATTTGCGGCTCGATCACAGTGTTGTACACGATCATGTACTGAGTCGAGGCGTCACAGATGTCAGCCGCGCAGGTTGCGACGTGGAGGCTGCCGACTTGAGATTTCATGCCTTTAGGACCTTGCGGGTAATCCTGAACGGCTGCCGTCTGAGCAGCGAATTCGAGGCTGGCCAGAGCGCTGTCATAAGGCTTTACGATCGTGTTGTACGTGATGCCGGAAACGGCTTGCTTGAGCAGCGGGATACCCTGGACCTTCATGTTGTAGTCGTAAGTCTGGCGAAGGATGACGGTATCAGGAACCGAGGCGTCGTTCGACTTCTGAACGAGGTCCGGCAGCTTTTGCGAGCCGGTGTTGGCTTTGAATTCGATAACGGCTTCTGGCGAAGCTTTGACGTAATCCGGCCATTTGGCGAAGTCCGTGTAGAGCGCGAGGAGGTTCTCTACGGGAGTCTTCACGACGCTGCCGTCCGTCGAAGGTTTCGACGTGTAGGTGTCCTGGTTGACGACCGCGATGAACGTTACGTTGACTTTCGAGCCATCGATGGTCTTCGCCGAGCAGTAGAGACCGTTGCCGGCGATTTGATCCGCGCAGCCGTCCGGGATGGCTGGCAGAGCTTTCGCAGCTGTCTCATTCGACGAATCCGCAGGTGCGTTGTTGGCTGCAGGAGCGGTCGCGCTGAAAGCGACTGCACTTTGGGCGAGCAGGCCAAAACCGAAAGCGATGAGCTTTTTCATGGAAACTCCTTTAAGGGTTTGAGGATGTGATCCCCTGGTATTGATCCCCACCCGGGCTGGCGATGCTTATGTTTAAATCATCGCGGAGCCAGAGGGTTACGAGTTCGATTTGTTTATCCCTGAGATTCTCGTTCTGAGCTAACTCAAAAAGCTCATCGAGAGCAATACGAAATGCGTTGTGGTCGGGATCGATCTTCCACACGATGTGGGAACGCAGATAACCGAGCGCCCTCACCAGGCGGGCCGAGAGGTCGGTCGCCTCGAGGAGGACCGAGCGCCAGATCCGTTCCGGCACGGAATCGATCACCTGGATGGCCGTGACCGCCTTCGCCTGCATGTCGCCAGGCTCGAAGATGGGCAGCCAGAGACGTCCGGTCGCAAATTCGAATCTTTTTTCGCCGATGAAATCAGAGAGAGCTCTGGCGCCGTCCGCCTGTTCGTCGATCGTCTGCAGGATTCCCTGCGCCCAGTTGCGCCAGAAGAGAGCCTCTCCGAAGTCGCCCGCATTCTGGATCGTAGCGAGCAGGTTCGGTCCGCGTTGGATCATTCCGCCCAACCACGATTCGGCGACAGCCTCACCCGTCAGCTGCGTGTTCGCATCGAGACCCTCAAGCGGTTGGCCGAGGGCCGTGACCAGCTTGGTCCAATGCGTGCGGAATTCCTGGCCGAGCGAGACCTTGCTCCAGATCACGGCCAGCGTTTCGAGACGTTCGGAGAGTTGGCTGTTTTCGCCGGGCACATACAGCGTTCCAAGCTCGAGCGCCTGCGTGAGCAGACGATGGACCAGGCTGGTCCGCGCATCCAGATCAGGCACGACGCGAAGAGCCGCAGCCGTCTGCGTCATGAAACGCTCGACCTCGTCGGCCGTGAATTCTTCGCCCAGGGTCTGCCACATATCGTTCGCCGCATACTGGGCGACGAACTTGGTGTAGGCGATGCCGGCGTTGCCCCAATCGAAGGGGTTGGCATCCTCGGGGAAGAGGCCCACGCTCGCCACGAGCAGCTCGTTCGAATAGAAGTCGTAAGAGCTCGAAGTATTCAGGCTGCCGAAGAAGTCGGCGAGGAAACGTCGATAATCAGGGTTCTGATCGATCTTGTCGATCAGGTTGAGCGAGAAGCGCAGCATCGATTCGCCGTTCGCCGCCGCGAGCTTCTGCTCCGACGAGAAGAGGCGCAGGATATCGCGCAGAGTATCTTTTTGCTCGCCCGTCGACGAGCGTTCCGCGTATGAGATCAGGATAGTCCGCCAGCTGAAGGGGTCGAGCTGCTGCGTGAGCAGGTTCACGTAACTATCGAGAAGGTTGGGGGCGCCGGCCCAGAGGTTGCCCGCGAAGAACTCGCGACGACGCTGGTCGGCGCCGTTGCTTTCCGACCAGAGGCCCTTGGCTTTTTGCAGCCAGGCGAGGGCGAAACGTTCAGCCGGTATCTGCTGATGCTTGAGCTTGTAGT
>JASLCY010000181.1 GCA_030151925.1 Oligoflexus sp. | reverse complement strand
AGAAGAAAGAGCCCCAGGCGAGCGCATGCACCTGCATGAGGTCGAAGCCCGCGTATTCACGGGCGATCAGGCCGGAGAGAAAGGCCGATAAGGAACCGATCGCCAGCTGGAAGCCGGAGTAACGCAGGAGCCGGCCTTCGGTTCGGGCGTTTCTCTGCACGAGCGTGCCGAGCGACCAAGAGACCACGGCGATGAGGATGGCGATCGTGCCTGTCATCGAACCTTCGGCATCGCTCGCCTGCGAGCGGCTGAGCAGGACGACGCCGAGCACCGACAGCAGGATTCCCAGCGCCTGCAGGCCCGAGGGGCGCTTCTTCGCGAAGAACCACCAGTTGAACAGCATCACCCAGATCGGAACGCTGCCGACGATCACCGCCGCCATGCCCGAGGAGATATATTTCTCCGCCACGCAGACGAGAGCGTTGCCCATCACGAGCAGCGATCCGCTGAACAAGGCGCGGACGCGGCTTTTGGAATCGAGGGGCCGCTCGCGTTTGAGGAGCGAGAGCAGGAGCAGCAGGAAGCCCGCGCAGAGGAAGCGCCCGCCCGCGAGGAAGAACGGCGGGATCTCGAGGATCGCGTACTTGATGGCGAGGTAGGTCGAGCCCCAAATCAGGTAAATCGCCGCAAAATTTAGGAGAACGAGGCTTCGATTCGGTTGCATGGCCCGTGGATCCTGTCGTGGTTTGATCCGTAAGAGCTTGATTCTAGGTATAAAAAAGCACTTTTTCAATAAAGTAATAATTTTTCTTTCAACCCTTTCCGGGCCGCGCCGATGACCATTCACGATCCGGAGGGAAGAGAGAATGAACAAAACGCCGAATAACGAAAAGTCGGGAACGCCGGCCTCGCTCCTCGTGAGCCTGGTCTTGGCCATCGTGGTCTTCGCTTTCGCCGAGTTCCAGGGGACCGTGAACCTCGAAGAAGCCTTCCCGATGCGCTCCGCGCTCATGGGCTATATCGCGCTCGGCCTGGCGATCTCCTTCTTCTGGAAGCGGCTCGAATACAGCCCCATGCTGAAGGTCAGCGCCGGCGCCTACTTCTTCGGACTGTGGGTCAGCCTCTTCGTAACGTGCCTCGCGCCGGTGATCTCGCAGGGCGAGAGCCCGGTGATCCCCCACCTGCTCGCGCAGCAGTTCGGCCTCGCCTTCATCGGCCTGAGCGGCCTCGCCCTCATCGGGGCCCTGGTCCATAATCAAAAACCGGCCCCAGGCCTGGTCGTCAGCGTCCTGGGCGCCATCGCCATGCTCGGCACCGCCGGCGGCAGCTTCTTCTTCAAAGGCCCGCTCCACAGCGGCCTCGAGGATATGGTCGCCAACCATAAGGCCACGGCCCACTTCGGTAAAAAGGAAGCGGCCTCGGCTGAAGACGGCGAGGAGATCTCCGCCCATCACGACGGCGGCGAAGGCAAACACGAGCCCGAGGAAATGAAGCACGAAGGCAAGGAGCATCATGCCGAGCCCTCGCCGGAGCCCATGGCCCACGAATCTCCCGCGCATGAAGAAGCCCACGGCCGCGCGCCGAAGGCGGTCGAGCATTCGCCGAAGCCCGCTGAGCGCGGTGCCAAGGCCGATGTCCATAGCAAGATCGAAGCGCTCCGCAAAGGCCGCGACGCGGTGAAGGTCGCGAAGGATGAAGAGAAGCCGGCGGAGCATGCGGAAGCCGGAGCCGCGGCCTGGAATTACGAGGCCGGCGCGCAGGGTCCCGCGCATTGGGGTGAATTAGCGGATGCCTATCGCCTGTGCGCGATCGGCCAGCAGCAGAGCCCGATCGATATCCCGAGCCGTTGGCCCCTCCTGGACGACGTCACGCTCGATTACAAGCTCACGCCGGTCTCGATCGTGGACAACGGCCATACGATTCAATTCAACGTCGGCCCGCACAACGACGTGACGATCGCGGGCAAGACCTATCATCTCGTGCAATTCCATATCCACACGCCCAGCGAGCATTGGGTGGACGGCCGCCTGAGCCCGATGGAGATCCACTTCGTCCATAAGGACGACAAAGGCAAACTAGCGGTGATCAGCGTGATGGTGGAGAGCGGGGAAGCGCAGAAGGTCTTCGGCGACCTCTGGAGTTTCGTGCCGCAGGAGCAGAACCTCCCGGCGAGCCCGCAGAACAAGGTCTTCAACATAGCGAGCCTGTTGCCGCAGAAACCGAAGGTCTATCGTTACCGCGGTTCGTTGACGACGCCGCCTTGCAGCGAAGGCGTGCTGTGGAGCGTGGCTGCGGAGAAGGTCCATCTCGGTGCGGACCAGATCGAGGCGGTGAAGGCCCGTTACAAGAACAACGCGCGCCCTATACAGAAGAAGGCCAGCGCGCACTGAGCGGCCGGCTTTTATTCGATATCTTCCGATTTCTCTTCGGAGCGCGAGTCGCCGCCGGTCGAACGATCGGCCTTCTCCAGCCTCGCCTTCTCTTCGTCCTCGGGAGCGCAGGATTTGATTCCCAGCACTTCCCGGGGGTAAGGCCCCTTATCATCGACGCGCAGCGAAGTCAGGCGAAAGCTCTTGCCCGAGACGGCCTTGGCGAAATCGATATTCGACTTCAGATAGCACTTCTGTTTGTTCGTCACGTAGTTCCGGGCGCAGAGGGAGACCCAGCCCTCCGGCACCAGATCGATGTGCGCGGGCTCGGGGACCAGGTACCATTCGCACTTCTCTTTATGCGCGGGATCGCAGGCCGCGAGGAGCGGCAAGCTCAAAGACAAAGCCAGCAAGGCGCGAAGTTTAATCATTGTAGTGCACCTTTATCTCGATCCGGCGGTTCAAGGCGCGGGTTTCTTCCGTGGCGTTGCTGGCGATAGGCCGCGTGTCCGCGTAACCGGCCGCCGAGAGGGAGGTCGGCGGGAAGTTCATCTTATCGATGAAATAACGCAGGACGCTGGTGGCGCGCAGGGTCGAGATATCCCAGTTATTCTTATCGCCGGTGGCCGGCACGGAATCGGTATGGCCTTCGATGGTGATCGGCCGGCCCAATTCCTTCAGGATCTTGCCGATCTCCTCCACGTCCTTCAGGGCGCTCTGGCTCAACTGGTAGGAGCCGGGCTTAAAGAAGTGGCTGGCCAGCAATTTCACGCGGAAGCCGTCGTTGTCCCTCTGCACGGAGACGATGCGTTCCTGGCCCTTGCCGCTCTTCTCCATCTCGCGGAACTTCTGCTGGCCGTAGAGGCGGAGCTGGATCTGCTCCTGGGTCTTCTTCATCTCGGCGTCGATGATCTTCATCGCGCGCGAGGCGTCGGGATATTTCGGGGTGATGGGCGCGCGGATGCGATCGCCCTTGCGGTGCTCGAAGATGCCGATGCCTTGCTCGGTGGGTCCGTTGCGGCGGTTCTCGGGGATATCCTCCACCGCGTCGGAGAAGGATTCCTGGATAGAGATCGCGGCCTGCTGGATCTTCGCCTGGTCGGCGCCTTCCTTCTTCAAGGCGAACAAAACCACGAATACCGCGAACATGAGCGTGAGCATGTCCGCGTAAGGCACGAGCCAGCGTTCGTGGTTCTCAAATTCCGGGCATTTTTGCTTCTGAGCCACTGGGTATCCCTAGGGTGCGATTAATGTTCTTCGTCGTGACCGCCGGTGAACACCTTGAGTTTTTCTTCGATCACCTTGGGGTTGAGGCCCGAGAGGATGCCTTCGATGCCGATGATGACCATTTGGAAGGCGTAGTGATCCAGGACGGCTTTGCGCTTGAGTTTCTTGCCGATCGGCAGGCCGACGAGGGAAGCGGTCGCAACGCCGTAGAACGTCGCAACGAACGCAACCATGATACCGGGACCGATCTTATCGGGGTGGTCGAGCTCGGTCATAACCTTCATCAGACCGACGACCGCGCCCAGGATTCCGACCGTCGGCGCGATAGCGCCCACGTCTTCCCAGAACTCCACCGCGCCGTCATCCTCCCCCAGTTGGAAGTGCGCCTCGGTCTCGAGGGTGTCGGCAAGCACCGCGGGATCGGTGCCGTCGACCGCGAGCTTCACGGCTTTGCGGAGGGGACCGTAGGTGATGCTGTCCCGCTTCTTCTCCAGGGCGAGGATCGATTCCTTACGCGCGGTCTGCGAGAGGTCGATGATCTGGGTGAGGATCTCCTCGCGATTCGCCGCGGGATTCTTCAGGAAGATCGTCAGGGCCTTGAGGGAGCCGATGAAGTCCTTCATGGGATAGGCGATCATCAGGGCGCCTGCGGTACCGCCGAACACGATCGCAACCGAAGGCGGCGAGACTGCGAGCTCCGGGATCAGGTTTGCGGCGTGCTTCAGGATGATCCCCAGTATGATCATGCCGATGGCGAAAACTGGCCCGATGAGACTAAACAAATCCATAGTTGACTCACATCTTCTTCGGAGCGGGGAGGATCCCTGGCTCTGGTCAGGAAAGTCGATATAGCGATACAAAGTTATTTTAGCACGACCTTCCCCTCCCCCGACTAGAGGCGGGGCCCGGTTGTTCCTGCCTAGCGCTCCGCATGCGGGGACCGGGAGGCGCGCGCCGGATCATGAGCGGAGGCGGGTTTGGGAAAAACCGGAAGACCGGGAATTAGGCCCGCGATGACGATCGCCTGCGAAAGGCCGCCGCTCCTCCGATCAACAAAATTCTTTAAACAATACCAAAACCTACCGATGAGACCTGCAGCAGGAAGGGGGACTTTATGTCTTCGACCAAAGAAATCTATTGGGTGTGTCGTCAACCATCGGCGGAAGTCTGGCAGAAGATCAATCTTTTGCAGAAGTACCATATCTCGGTGCGGGTGCTGCCGGATTTCCCCGCCCTGGTGCGAAGCTACGGGGAAACCCGCCTCAACACGATCGTGATCGGTGACGAGCTCGCCGACGCCGCGTTCGAGACCTTCATGCAGAAGCTCAGCAACCATCCCGAATACTCGGGCGTGCGCTTCGTCCTCTCCATCAGCAAACCGGCGCCCGCCCTCGTGCAGAAGGCGGTCGACCTCGGCTTCCGCGATATCATCCCCATCGACCTGCCGGAATCCGCCTGGCTTCGCCGTTACGCTTTCGCTTCCTCGGGACGCCCGACGGAGCTGCACGATTCGCATCCGAAGATGAGCATGCACGGGATCGGCTCGGTGCAGGTGCCGGGACGCATCGCCTGGATCACGAGCCAGGAACTCTGGCTCGAAACCCGGATCCAGGCCCAGGTCGGCTCCGAGCTCTCGCTCATGGGCGGCCTCGCCGAGCTTATGGGCGTAAAACAAATCCGTCTCAAGGTCCTCAACAGCTATCGCAGCCACCTCCATTTCCGTTATTCCGAAGCCCTGCTCTGCCGCTGGGATGTGACTGTCGCGAATCAGGCACGCAAGGCCGCTGTGCAGGAATTCATCAAAGATCAGGGTTCGCGCGGCCAATACCGCTTCTATGCGATCATCCGCAACCGCGAGATCCGCAACGCCCTGGTCAAGAAGCTGCCGATGGACCGCTTCCAGATCACCGTCGCCCTCAATAAGAACAACATGATCCAGGAGCCGCGCTTCATCGCGCCCGATGCCGTCATAGTCGAAGACAAGATGTGCGTCGGCGCCCACAAGACGAACTTCGACGAGATGCTGAAGCACCTCGATCCGAGCATACCGGTCTTCGTCATCGGCGAGGCCGCATCTCAGGTGAAAGCAGCCACCAAACATACGCTGGTGCCGGTGACCACGGTTCCCGACGATTATCCGGCGATGTTCGAACGCGTGCTCGGCGCTCCCAAACGCGTGAACAACGATGCGACGCCCATTCCCAAGGACCATGCCCTGTCCTTCGCGCAGATCGCGATGCCGACCCGCATCCTGAACCTGCACCCGGACTGCGTGGAGGTCGCCACCGCGTTCCCCCTCGGGCGCTTCGGGCTCTTCTCCCTGGAAGCGCCGCTCTTCCAGCAGTCCTTGCAGCAGAAGGTCCACGGCAAAGTCATCGACTCCTGGGACGCCGGCCTGCAGAACAACCTCAAGGACTTCCCCTACCATTCCAAGGCGATCATCGTGGATCTGCCCAAGGAGCAGCGGGATAAGCTCGCCACGCAGATGGTCGAGCTCTTCAGCCAGCAGATGGTTCCGAAAGCGGCAGATGCCGTCGTCGAAGCTCCCCGCGAGGAGACCTTCGAGCCGGTGATGATCGACAACAGCCCCGGCCCCATGAAGACCGAAGTCGCGCGGCCGATTCGCGAATCGAGCCCCAGCCCCGCGCCCTCGTCTCCCGCACCGTCTGAACCAACGTTCGACGTGATCCCCGGCCCCGTGGCGACCGGCATCGAAACCGAGGTGCTGCCGCTCGCCGAGCAGATCGGGATCGACCGCAACTATAGGGACGGCAAGGTCGCCGGCTTCTTCGAGAGCCTATGGGAGATGATCGGCAACATCCCGAGCGAGATCAAAATCTTCGGTTTCGTGGTCGTCGCGATCGCCCTCATGGTCGTCGCGGGCTTTTATTTGCGCGCGCCGGAGGAAAAGCAGGATACAATATTCACGGACTCACTCAAAGCCTTCCAGAAAGACCATGGCGGCCCGCGTCGCGACAGGGCCTCTCAAGGCGAAGGTGAAGGCAGTCCAGACCCAGATATCGGCAATGAACCGTAATACGAAGGGAAGAGATAGTGAAAGTTGCTTGGACAAAACTATTCGCGGCCTTTAGCGCCCTCTATCTGAGTCTGGCCGCGGGCCAGGGCTTCGCGTTGTCGCCGGTGCTGCCGCTGGGCAAGGCGGCGTCGGACATCCCCATGCTCACCGAAGCGGTGCGCGATCCCGATCTCGCCTACGAGCCCATCCAGGACGAAGGCGAAGCGCAGAGGATAGCGGCGCAGGCTAAGGTCGACGCCGACGCTCTCGCCAAAGCCGAGCCGGCCGCGAAGCCGAACCTCTTCGAATCGCTGATGAAGGCGCACACGCGCCTCTCCTACTTCTACGAAGACGTGAAGGCCGGCCGCACCGAGGCTGCCTCGAGCCGCGACCTCATCGGCCAGATCACTCGCAACCGCGGCGACGGCGCCCGTTACGCGAGCGAGCTCCTCAAGGTCCGTCCGGACGATCCCCAGGCGATCTACATCCTCGGCATGAACCAGATCCTCAACGGCGACGGCGCGGGTTTCACCTTCCTGAGCGGCAAACGCAAGCTGCTCGGCGCCGATCGCGTCCACCGCGCGGAATTCATCGCCGCGATGCGTTCGACCAAGGCAACGCCCGCGGTCCGCAAGACCCTGCTCTCGGCCATGAATTCGGTCGGCGCTTCGGCGCAAGTCGCCGGTTATATGTACATCGCGCGCAACGAGAAGAACCCGGCGCCTTACCTCAAGAACGCGGTCCAAGTCTCCACCAAGCTGCCGAAAGCCGACCGCGAGACCGTCGTGAGCTCCGCCCTCGGCGTCTGGGTCGATCGCGCCGGCAGCAAAGTGAATTACGCGAAGCTCCCTTTTGACCTCAAGCCGCACGCCGACCTCGCCGTGACCCGCGCGATCCGCGAGCGTGCGGTCCTGCAATCCTCCGGCAAGAACATGACCGAGGCCCTGAAGTTCTATCGCGGCATCGTCGAGTCGACCAAAGGCACCGCGCAGCTCGCTCCCGTCGAGGAACGCATCCTCGAGATCGAGGAAATGAACGCGAACTCGAGCAAGTCCTACGCCGGTTATGAGAAATCCCTCGTGCTCGGCCTCGAGATGATGAACGACGGCGCAGCGATGGGCCGCGGCAACGAAAACGCCGTGAAGGAATCCCGTACGCGCATCGCCCAGCGTTATCGCCGCTTCGTCCTCGGCCTCGTCGCCGACGCGAAGAACCCCAAGGCGAGCAAGGCCGTCCGTTCGCAAGCGATCGCGATCGCCTCGACCTACGTAGCCAACACCGCGGCGCCTGCCGACAAGATCCCCCTCCGCACCGAAGTGGGCCGCATCTATGCCTTGAACGGCCAGCACGCGGAAGCGGTCCGCACCTTCATGGACCTCAAGAAGGAATCGCAAGGGCAGAAGGCGCAGGAATTCCTCCTCATGGCGATGGAATCGCAGCGCGTGCTCGCGAAGTGGCCGGCTCAGGCGCCCTGGAAGGGCCTGCCTAAAGAAAACACGGCCGCTCGCCAGGCGCTCGCCGATATGTACGAAGAACGTTTCCAGGCCACCCAGAGCTGGGACGACCTCGCGCAGCACGGCCTCCTCCTCATCAACGTGAATAACGGCGGCAAGGCCTTCCAGGTCTGGACCAAGAACCTCGAGAAGAACCCGACCGGCCCGCACGCCCAGCTCGCGGCCGGCATGATGCTCGCCTCGTACCGCCAATCGAAGAGCTGGCAGAAGCTCGAGGACGTCGCCCGCCTCTCGATCAAAGCCAAACTCAATCCTACGTTCGGCGGCCATAGCCTCGATCCGGTCGCCCTGCTCGGCGACGCGCTCTTCGAAGGCGGCAAAGAGCACTTCGGCCAGAAGCGTTATGCGGAAGCCTCGGAAAAACTCAGCGAATTCGTGAAGAAGTACAAGAAGGACCCGCGCCGCGTCGAAGGCATGTTCGTGCTCGGCAAAGCCTATCACTTCAACAACAAGCATCCGGCTTCGGTCGAGACCATGCTGGCCCTCGTCACCGAATATCCCCGCTCGCCTTACGAGCACGACGCCCTGCTCCTCGGCGGCGACTGGAGCATACCCATGGCCTGGGAAGACCAGACGATCTTCTTCCATCAGAAGTTCGTCGACCACTTCCCGACCGACGCTAAAGTCCCCGCTCTGCGCATGAGCCTCGTCGAGCTCTACCTCGGCCGCGAGCTCTACGGCAACGCCGTGCGCGCCCACGCCGCGCAGTCGGAAGACAACCGCGTTCCGAAAGCGGAGCGCATCGACTCGGCGATGCAGGTCATGGCGATCGAAGAACGCTACGGCGACGCGAAATACGCCGTCTGGGGCGCGAACAAGGCTCGCGAGCTCTCGGGCAACGATCCCGTGATCGTCGCCCGCACGATGAGCTTCGACGCCCGCCGCGCGGCGAAGTCGGGCGACTTCAATAAGATCCGCTCGGTCGAGGCCACCCTTTCGAAGATGAACGTCCGCGACCGCAACGTGGTCGAATCCCTCGCGGAGCTCCGCTTCCTCATCGCCGAGAAGCAGGCGACCGAGACCAAGCAGGAGATCTTCAACCTCGCGCAGACCGACGTCCGCCGCACCCTCGCGACTCAGTACGGCATCTTCCAGAAGACCCAGGCGGCCTACGACCGCGTCTGCGAAGTCGGCCCTTCGACCTACTGCGGCCTGGCGATGCTCCGCCTCTCGGAAAGCACCCGCAACACCCTGAGCTCGATCGAGAACCTCAGCATCCCGCAGACGCTCGACGAGAAGACCGTCCGCTCCTTCGAGAATGACAAGCTCAACGTGATCAACGCCCTCGGCAAGTCCTCGGCCCGCGCGGAATCGGTGGCTCTCGGCATCTCGGCCAAGGGCGAGACGACTCCCGAATGGTCGCAGGAGATCACGGTGACGAACAGCGACAACGGCATCGAACGCAGCCACGGCGCGACCGGTTCGGGCTACGTGCAGTGGATGCCGGTAAAAGCGGAACAATAAGAGCCATACCCCAAGGAGTGAACTCGATATGCTGAAGAAGATCCTCTCCCTCGCGGCCTTTGCGTTGCTGGCCGCTTGCCAGACCGGCGGGAACGGCGGCGATTCGAAGAAGAACGACGTGAAACTCGATTTCGCGGACGAGCCCATCGTCCTGCAGACCTCGGGCAAGACGCTGATCAAGCAGATTCCCCGCGACCGCTGGGTGCAGATCCGCAACGGCGCGAAGGACGAGCACGTGAAGCTCTACGCGAACCTCGGCACCGGCGACTGGGACGTGGCGATCGCCGACGCGCGCGGCTACCTCCAGAACCATCCCGCGGACGAGACCGGCATCACGGTCCTCGCCCTGGCCCTGGCGATGAAGCAGAACTACTCGCTCGCGGCTTATTACGCCAAGCTCCTCGACAAGTATCATCCGGGCAATCCCGAGGTGAAGAACATCCTCGGGCTGGCGGAGATGAGCAAACCCAGCGCGACCTACGAGAACTACCAGGACGCGATCAAGTACTACGAGGCTGCGTTCAACTCGAACGGCACGCAGATCGCCAGCGGCATGAACCTCGGCCAGCTCCATCTCGAGATGGGCAACCTCGAAGCGGCCCGCGACGTTTACCAGACCACGCAATCGCGCTGCAGATGCGTGGAGGCGGGCCTCGGCTACGGCATCGCCCTCGCCCGCCTGCAGAGCTACCAGAAGGCGGACGACGTGTTCAAGGGCGTGCTCGACCAGGATAAACACAACCCCTACGCGCACTACTACCGGGCTTTGATCGCGAAGTACGGCCGCAACGATAACCAGGGGGCGATGGACCAGCTCCAGGCCATCCTCGACGACACCGACAGCAAAAACGAGGAGATGCAGCGCAAAGCCAACTTCCTCCTCCGCCGTATCCAGGCTCAGGTGTACGGCCAGCCGAAAGACAAGCCGCGTTCCGCGAAATAAAAGTCCCGCAAACCGGGAATCAGAAAGGGCTCCGCGATTTGGCGGGGCCCTTTGTGTTTCGCTTCCTATTCTCCAAAGAAAGCTTTAGTATAGGCCAACTCTCGCATTATTGCCTTTATGGCTTGCCAGATCCTGCCCTTGGGGTCTGTTTCCTTGGAAATGAGTGAAGTATGGAACTACCGAAAAGTTTTCGTGAAGCGATCGAGAAAAGAATCCCGCTTTTGTTCGACGGCGCGACCGGCACCGAGCTCTACAACCGCGGCCTCTTCATCAACCGCTGCTTCGAGGATGCGAACCTCTCGAGCCCTTCCCTGATCTCCGAGCTCCATCAGGATTATCTCAAGGCGGGCGCCGAGGTGCTCAGCACCAATAGTTGGGGCGCGAACCGCTTCAAGCTGCAAAAGCACAATCTGCAGGAAGAGACGCAGGCCATCAACCGCAAGGCCGCGCAGCTCGCCCGCCAGGCCATCGGCCATCACTCCGGCTTCGTCGCCGGCTCGGTCGGTCCGCTGGGCGTCCGCATCGAGCCGTGGGGGCCCACCAGCTTCGCCGAAGCGCGCGAAGCCTTCGCCGAGCAGATCCGCGGCCTCAAGGAAGGCGGAGTCGACGTCATCTCGCTCGAGACCTTCGGCGATATCTCCGAGCTCCAGCAGGCTATCCTCGCCGCTCAGGACGTCGCTCCGAATATTCCGATCATGGCGGAGATCACC